>JAPORT010000152.1:25741-30107 GCA_026710085.1 Flavobacteriaceae bacterium
TCAGGTTGTTTGGAATCGAAATTTGAACCCAATTGTCCTGCTTTCTTTTGGTCATTCACATATCGAAAACTGCCTAGTACGAGAAATCCTTTTACATGATCCGCGTATTGCCATCGATTGAGTAAATTGGTTTGTTCAACCAAAGGGTTATCTAAAAAGCCATCATCATTATGGTCTAATGGTTTCGTTCGTTGATTGTAATGTCCATAGAAACTTGTAGAAAGGCGTTTATTGAGTTTGAAAGTTTTCCCTAAGTTCGCCTCAAAACGTCCATGTAGGGTTTGAAAAAGCTCCATGACAAACCGATTGTCTGTCTTAGGCTTCTTGAGTTCCACATTGATTTCTCCCCCTAAAGATTGATATGTTCCAACAACACTTCCCGTTCCTTTTGAAACATGAATGCTTTCAATTTGTAATCCTGGTATGAAAGAATATTCAAAAGGTTGACTGATTGTTCTTGTTATTGGAATATTTTCATTGGATAATAAAATCTGATTTGAATTTAATCCAAGCATTCTGATTTGTCTCACTCCAGTAATGGCATCAGCATGATAGCTATCAATCGACGGGTTGGTTTCGAAACTTTCAGCTAGATTACAGCATGCTGCTTTTAGCAACTCATCACTAGTTACATTGGTGAGGTTCCCTATTTCAATATATGATTGCATCATGGATTTTCTTGACTGAATTAGTTGAACTTCATCTAAATGTTGATTTGCAATGAGAAAATGAAAAATTTTATCACCAGTAGATACATCGAGCGTATCTGAAATAAAATTTGGATGACTTATAAGAATCTGAGCGTGATTTGGATGATAAGATAATTTAAAAAACCCATCCGAATCACTTGTCGTGCTCAAGGTATCTTGAAGCCATTGAATCTTTGCACCACTGATAGCTTGCGTATGTTGTCCTTCTTTTGTTAATATCCTACCTGAAATTGGTTCTTGTGGATAAACGAATAATGTAGCGTTTAACATTACAAAGAGTAGGATTACCCAAGAATATGGGTTCATTTTCGTGATATCAAAATACTGGAGCACTCTATTCAAATCGATAATGCCATGAATCATGCTCATTTTTTCTTTTCTGAGAAACAAAAATTCGAATTTACAAACATCCTTGTTATTCATTTTTTGTTCCATTATGTGTTTGCCATGCTCAACGATCTAGTGCAACAAAAATTTATTGTGAAATCAGGTTTTGGAGGATATAACGACATTTCACAATCCATATGAAATACTTGAATGGAACCGAATAACCTCCTAGTCAAACAATTGACGACGGATTTTTTTGTTGCACTAGATAATTGAACTTATCTTTTTTTGATCAGAGTCATCAATGCTTTGCATTTTGAATAAGTCCTTTTTCGATACTCCGACGATTTGGTTTTCAAAAGTCTTTTTTTGAACTATTTTAGATATAGATGCTAGATTTTTGATATTTCATCCAATCGGTCATTGCTAAGCAACGACATATGCCACCTATTTTAGACTAAATTCATCCACAATGAGTCAGTCCTTTTAGCAATAGAAATGGTTCTGAAATCATCGCTACATTAAATAGTTTCAATAGGGAATTATATACCAAAGTGGCAAAACCCATTTAAAAATAGTTGAATTTCAAGTTCTATATCTCCTACATTTTAGGATGGTTATCGACGTTAGGAGTATTTAAAGAATGAATGATTTGTTGCATTTTAGCACTGGGTTTTATATTTAAAATCTTATAATATTGTTGACATTCTTTGATCATCCAAGTTCGCATGGATGGAATAGGAATTTGATAAAAACCACTTTTTCCTATTTGAACAATACCTTTAGCAATTAAGCTATTCCATGTTTTTTCAGCATCTTGAATCAAAGGATTAGAAATAAAATCATTGATTATTTTATCGACATTAATGAATTTTTCATTTATTTGATGATGAAGTATCCCAGAATAAATAACATGTCGTTGACCAGGAGTGATATCATCAAATCGACCTTCATAATATTGATTTTTCAGTTGGAAGCCTCTTTGTAATGTTTCGTTCCATACTTTCTCTGATAAAATACCCTGATGATGTTGTATTAATTTGGAAGCCGTTTGTCCATAAACGACAATATGATGAGGCCATTGATGAGTTTCTTTGGAGATGGTTTGAATGAAGTTATCTAAATCGGGATGCTTTGAATCTAATTTCGCTTCTTTCACCAGATAATCTTTTAAAATCGCATATTCTGATGTTTTATCCAAAGCTTGTAAATGAACCACGGCATTACTATGAAACCGGGATATATCGAAATCACGATATAGTTTCTTAGTGTTTCCTAATCCAGTGAATAAAGTAACCAACCCATGATGACATTCTAAATTATGAATCGCTTTGATAACAAAACGTATGGTATCGATGGAGACGGGATCATTGCGTAATTGATTTCCTATAATTTGAGCTTCATCTAAAACCAATAAAACAGGTTTGGTTAATAAAGATAAAATTTCAAAAACATCATCTTCTATTTTTTGATATTCTACTTTTCCTTTGAATACTTTGAAATTGAATTCAATTTCTTGAGTCATTCTTTGAAATTTTTTTCTTCCTAACAATAAAACACCTAATCGAAAAGGATCTGATAGTTGACCAATACTTTGTATTTCAACAACGTTCCAATGGGGTTGGGCTATTTTTTTTAATTCTTCTTTCAAAGCGGTTTTACCAACACCAGGTGGCCCTTGGATTAAAATGGATTTGGCTTTGCCTTTTCTTTTTGAAGTCTCTAAAGAACTTTTAAAAAAACCGATTTCATGGTGTCGTCCATGAAAGTAATCTGCTGATCCTCTATCGTCAATATCATCAATATGTTGAAAACTCATTGTTGATTCCCTAATCCAAAGATACCATTTTTATCTCAAATACTATTTAGTCGCTCCTTAAAAAGTCTTTTTCATCAGTTGTCGTTAGATTATTTTTATGATCGAAGTTCCTTGAACTGACAATGAAGTCCCTCTGAAAAAGTAAAAAAGAACATCTTGGACTCATGGTTCCATGAATTTCTTCAGATTCCATCCCGTCGCGGCCATAGAGGCGTTGATTGTTGGCGATTGGGCGCCCATCAAATCGTTTTCCTGCATCCGATGTTCTGTTTTGAGATGGCCAATCAGTGGCTCAATGGCTGCTCGGCGTCGGAACTTTTTCCGCTTCTTGTGCTTTTGATACGGGGTATCGCTTTTCAATGGTTGACCTGGAATCGATCTCTTGGTGTTTCCAATCTGACGTTTTCCGCGTCCGCCTCGGTCATACACCAATTCTTTGGGGACTAGACCGACGATGGATTCATGTTGTTCCAACAAGGGTTGGATGGTTTGGCGATCATGAGGGTTGCCCTCAAAAGCACCGATCGCCGTGATGATCATGGTTTGCCCTCCCGTCGCAATCAGTCCCACTTGATTCCCCAATGCATCTATTTGATGAGCCTTGCCTTTGGCAATGCAAGCCGTGAACGGCTTGTGAATGGCAACCACTTTATTTTGATCGAATCGATGTTGATGGATGACTTTTTTGTTGGGGAGTTCGTTTTCGCCCGAGCTCTCGGACTTGTCGGCCCGCTAAGGTCTTGAGTTTGGAGGTGGCCTTTTTGGCTTTTTGAGCTCGTCGAGGATGCTTCCCGTTAAAGGTTTGACGCAGCAGTTCTTTCGAGGCTTTGGCATCGGTTTGCCTCTGTGGGATCTTTTCTTTTTTGGCGATCTTGTGGCACTGATCGATGACTTTTTGATTCAGTTTGGCATCAGTCGGAAAGGTCACGTTGTTGCCTTGTACCGTGGTATCCGACAAGACCATCGATGACTTTTTGATTTCTTTTTGATGCCACTGAACCGAGGAAGCAAAGATCTTTTCCACCCCTGCTTGGCCCATACGATCTCTAATAGGACTCCAATCAGAAGGATCGCAAGGCGGCTGGTGGTTCATGAAATCAGAACCCGTGAAGTACTCATGGTTGGGTTTTCAATCCAGCGATCCATGAGGGTTTCATCACCTAAATGGTCAAGACGTTTCAGCATCAAACAACCCACCATCACCCCAATGGGATGGGCCGGACGGCCTGTTTTGGCATACAGAGGCTCAAAGGCTTTTTCAAAAAAAGACCAATCGATGGCATCAGCCAGCAACTTAATCTTGTGTTTTGGATGGAGAATCGCGTTGAATTCCGAGTCAAATCATTGGGGTTGTTTTGGGGGCACTTTTTGGATCATTTCTGCAAGGTTTTGAGACCAAGAGACGCATTTCCTTGCAGATTTCAAAACCCTGTCTTGGCCAGTAGGGTATCATTCAATCCCACATATCAAGGGGATGATGGACTCTATTTGAGTTTTTAAGGAGCGACTA
>JAPORT010000102.1:0-21379 GCA_026710085.1 Flavobacteriaceae bacterium
TGTTGATATGCTTTTGCGGCGATTTAGACTTTTTTCCACACAAATGATGGTAGAACTAAAAATAAAGAGATTGTTTGCTTTCTTGGAAAATTTATTTTTCAAATTATGATCAAGCCATGTTCCACTTGCTAGTGCAGCATAAATTGGTGTAAAAATTAGTGTTTTAAAGGAAATTGGTGACTGATAATCTTATCTTCGCTTCTAACAAATAGTTGTCGTTTATAATTACATTTCATTATTGATACGAAAACTTGAATTATGCCCAATAACCCTCATAGTCAAACAATGGACTGCAGATATTTATGTGACATTAAATGGTTGAACATGGCGAATATTTATAAACGTACATTGCAAAACAGACTTTGATGATGTGGAATACTAAAAAAATAAATGAAGCACTTGTAAGATATGCCGATTGGGGAGCTAAAAAAACCTTAGCCAATGGTGTTCCAATTTATTACCTAGATGATGATTATCCAGGAAAAAAAATAAAAGAATTTCCTAACGGTAGACGCTTTATTGTTGTCACAAAAGGGAGAACAGAAACAATGTTCGAGCAAATTCCACCTCGAAAAGAAAAAAAATGCCCGAGTTAACATTGATTTCGGGCCCTGATGGAGCTGGAAAAACAACGTTATCACATTTTTTACTTTCAAAAAAATATTTGGATAGCCAAATCGCGTTAATCAATCCAGATGAAATTCAAATTCAAGAAAATACAGATGAGTTTATGGCTTCTAAAAAAGCTTTAGTTCTCCGTGAAAAGTTGTTGATAGAAAAAGCCAATTTTAGCATTGAAACCACTTTTTCGGGAAATTCAGAGTTGAGACTCGTTCAAAGGGCTAAATCACTCGATTATCGAACAAGAATCTATTTCATAACGACATTAGAGCCACAAATTTGTATTGATCGAATTAAATACAGAGTGGTCGAAGGGGGACATAATATTGACGATGAGGATGTGTTACGACGTTATGAACGTTCACATCAAAATTTTTTAAATACAGTCCACCAAATAGACGAGATATTTGTTTTTGATAATAGTTTTCTCAATCGAAGATTTATTTTTTCTTATTCCAATAAGAAACCAAAAGTGATCTCTAAAAGGTACCAATCTCCTTTTTATAGCAAACTTTTGAAAAAGTTTGAAATACAACTTCAACCATCTAGTACAACATAAACATATGTACTTCACTATTTGACTAGGGAGCTTATTGGGATTTTGTATCAATCATGAAATGTAGTTTTATCCTACAATTACTTGTTCGAACCGAAAATAAGATTCAGAGTCAATCATTTCCATTAAAACCTAATTTCTGTAAAAATTTATATTGCACAAGTGATTGGAACATGGTCCGTGATCGAACCAAATAAATATCGGAATGATGAGGGATTTTATTATTTGTGGTAAATCAAGGTTTTTCCATAGAGGTATTCAGAGCCGGCTATGAGAGAGTTTGAAAATGTTAAGAAGTTTTCCTAATAAACGTTACAGTCGATTGTTTTGTATCGTTATCACATCCTTGTATAGTCGACACAAATTTCTTGACTTTATTCTAAAACCACCTCCATGATTATGATATTTACCTTCATTTTTTCCAGATCTATATATCCCCAATCGAATGTCAAACTGTATGAAGTCATCCGTTAAGGTTTTGAGAAACTTTTCCATTTCCACTTGTAAATATACTCGACACTGTGTGAACTTGAAATACCTATTAGCATCCCTCTCTTTGATATCAGATTTAATAACCATTAACTTGTTAGTCTTTTGAAGCCCTTTCTTAATAGCATCAAAATGCCAATAAACGGGAGTTTCGAATGGAGAGTGATTTCTTTCGATCAAAACCTCAATGCGTCTTTCCGATGAATTAATGTCCAGTTTCATTTGATTGACATCAAAAACATCTCCCCATCGATTGGCAACAATCGATGCGAACAATTTCTTCTTGGTTGGAAAATGTTCATCTCGGTATTCACCAAAAGTATCTCGGAGAAGATGCATCGCATGATTGGGATTATTCGGTGCACGTGTAATAAAGAGAGATAGCACTCTTGGTGAGTTGTCGTTGCGTTTTGACTTCAAAACCCATAAAATCTGGATCTCTTAAATTATTTTCTTGAACGCCCAATAAATCTTCAAGCGTCCGTCCAATGGCGGCCCATCGATATTCTTTTCAGAAGCCGTATTTGGCACGAATCCCAATGCCCTGATTCGATGGATTTATTGAATGATTTTTGCTAATTCCATCGTATCATTGGATGTATGGAAGCCAAAACTAAAGAAATTGTCACGGTTAATAAGATTTACAACGAAGATTGCTTAAAAACACTGAGTCGAATACCATCAAACTTTGTCGATTGTGTCATCACCTCTCCTCCTTACAACATGAATCTTCGCATTCGTGATGGGAAATATTGTTCGAGACAAATTGTGAAAGAATTCAGTACGAAATACAGTGGATTTGCAGACAATATACCCATTGAAGAGTACAACGCTTTTCACACCAACATATTGACGGAATTACTGAGGGTCTCTAGGGTTATTTTTTATAATGTGCAGATTGTGACGGGGAGTAAAAGATCCGTTTTCAAGATGATCGGCGATTTCAATGAGTACTTAAAAGACATCATTATTTGGGATAAAGGAGTGGCTCAACCATCAATGCAAGAAAAAGTCATCAATCGAAGCCCCGAATTGATATTGGTTTTTGAAAACGATTATCCAATCAGTCGATAATATCGGTAAGCCCATTTTGATCGAGGAACCCTTTCAGATATTTGGCAAATCAAAAGAGACTATCAATCACCAAAGTCTCATGGAGCGATGTTTCCCGAAAAGTTGGTGGAAACCATTTTGGAACATTTCACGGAACCAAACGACATCATCTACGATCCATTTTTAGGAATGGGAACCACTGCCGTTGTAGCCAAAAAAATGGAAAGACAATATATTAGGAAGTGAAATCAATTCGGCGTATTGCGTGTTAGTGAAGAACGACTAGAAAATGCATTGACGCCATTGGAGTTATTAATAAAAAGCGAAGGTTGATAGATTGCTATGTTCCATCCGTTAGTGCAATATCAATTTGTTTTTCAATAAATTCATTTAGCGAATTCTGAAATGGGAATCACATTAGCCACTCAAATGAATCTCAAATACCCATAAATCTTTATAAAGAGATAGAGGATAAGGTATGCGATGGTCTAAAACTTCATGATAGGAGAAATCAACATTCATATGTCACTGTGATTCTTGATGAAGCTGATTTAGGTTTTCAAACAGGACCATTCTTTTTTTTATGATTCGTGTGATTTGATATGAAATACGTTATAAAGCCAGTTCCTACAAACACAAGTCCAAGAAGACTTTCTTTGGGTCTTTCATACAACATATAGCCTAAAATCCAAAGACTGAAAAGAACAAAAGCGATTTGTAAAAAGGGTTTTAATGGACTTTGAAATGCATCTTTTCGACTTTTCAGCCGTAAAATAGAAACGACCGTTAACGTTCCCATGAGTTGTAATACAAAACCAGCATAAAGCAATACTTGTTCAAATGTCCCTGTTATGACTAGAATAGTACTAATAAAAGCTTGAAGCCAAAGAGCTTTAATAGGTATACTATTCTTATTCTTGATGGCAATTGGCTTCCATAATGAATAATCTTTGGCCATAGAACTAGTCATCCTTGACCCGATCCATAGATAACCGCTTATGGTGCCAATCAATTGAATAGCAATGAAATAACTTATCCATTTGCCCCCACTTGCTCCCAATAAATTCGTGAAAGAGATAAATGCGATTTCAGTTTTTCCACTCATTTGATCCACACTGGCATGTCTTAGAAAAACAATTTGTAACAGAACATAAACTAGGGTTACTAGAATAGTCCCTATCAATAGGGCTCTTGGAAGATTTCTTCGAGGATCATGGATCTCCTCGACAATATATGCAGCCGCATTCCAACCAGTATAAGCATAAGTCACATACAAAAGTGAAATGGCAAAACTAGGAAGCAATAATTCACCTTTCCATGTGCTAGTAAAATTTAATGATGTATTAACTGTTGGAACAAAATAAAATCCAATAGCAATGAGGATGAGCACAAAGACCACTTTAACTATGGTTGAAATATTTTGAAATTTTGCACTTTGACCAATGCTAAAAGAATGTACTATCGTCAATATCAAAATGATGAAAATACCAAACCAATCATTGAAAATAGTTGGGTTTATTGGATTCAGATAACTTTTCATGGCCATCACAGAAATGGCTATTGGAGCGGTGAAACCTACTGTTAGAGAAATCCAAGCATATAAGTAACCAGCTAAAGGGTGGATGAGTTTTGTCAGAAAAACATAATCTCCTCCCGATTCATTAAAATGAGTTCCTAATTCAGCATAGGTGAAGGCTCCTATTAAAGCTAGGAGCCCTCCTATAATCCATATCAAAATAATACTCCAGGTATTCTGTATATCGACAAGTTGATACCCAAGACTAGTGAATACTCCAGTGCCAATCATATTTGAAATAACCAAAGCAGCAGCTGTTTTCCAACCTATTTTGTTTTTCAAGCTTTGTTGAGTTAAAAAGTTTTAGGTGGCATAAGTAGCTTAGATCATGGACTATTTCCAATATTGTGTTTTGAATACCTCAGAAGGTGTCATCATTATAGTTGATAACTCAATCTTGCAAAATAAAAGGTACCAGTTGTTCCCATTTGCACGGGTGCATATTTGAAGACGCCAAAGTAACTGTTATCAAAGATTTGTTTATCTGGAAATGCATTAAATAGATTGTTTGCCCCGATGATGACGGAAATATGATCACTTAATTGGTATGAAGTTGAAATATCAGTAGTGATTTTGGATGAATGTTCTTGAACATCACCAAAAGGGAATCCATCTCTTGTCACTTTACCCCATAATGTGTTTCTCAATGTAAAACTTAGCCTTCCACCAACTCTGTCAATTGTAAAAATGCTTTTATCCTGAGGGATATTTGTTTCAATCAAACTTCGTTCTTGAGATCCAAAATAGACATCCTCTTGACCCTCAAAAATGGCAGGTAAATCATTGAGTGTTTGATCAACCTCGGTTTGATTACGATTGTATAATAATGAGATATTTAAATAACCTTGATTCAGAGGTGCCCTATAGTTTAAAACTAGATCAATTCCTTTTGTAGATGTATTCACTGCATTCGTAAAAAATCGAGCAGAAGAAACACCAAGAGGCTTTAAAATAGATTGTAATCCTTCAATCGGATCACCAAAAACATCATTACCTAATGAGCCTGTATAAACAATTCGATCATTGACATGGACTTGGTAAGCATCCAATGTCAACTCGAAGTTTTTGGATATTCTTCCTGTTAAACCAAGACTTAAAGTCTGTGAAGTCTCTTCCTTTAATTCAGTAATTCCTAACGTATTGGCAATTTCACTATCGTTTCGGAACGTTCCTCCATTGATTAAATTTCCATCGACAAGAACAGTTGCAATATTGTTAAAATATTTTTGATGTAATGAAGGGGCTCTGAATCCAGTTCCAATGGCTCCTCTTAAAGCAAAACTTTCAGTCAATTTATATCGAGCAGCCAATTTTCCATTAAGTGTACTCCCGAAATCGCTAAAGTTTTCAAAGCGTCCAGCGATTCCAATCAAAAACTGTTGGGTTAGATTGAATTCAAAATCCGTGTAGATAGCCAATGATGATCTTCTTTCATCAACTTCATTGGCAGGTGAAAATCCAGGGAATGATTGTGCTCCATCTCCAATATAAGATCCTTCTTCTCCTACATGTATGTTGTATTTTTCCAATCGAAATTCAGCTCCAAATGCAATACCAAGACCATTCAAGATATGGTCATTAAATCGTGAAAAGTCGACGTTTATGGTATTTTGAAAAAAGGCATGTCCGCCTGCGTCAAATGATGTTGCACCATTAGGTCCTAAGGCATCATTGACTGTATGAGCAACAGTATAATCAAATTGGTTATGGCCAATCGTGTTGCTGATATCAAAATTCCATTCTCTCCATTGGGTTTTATATCCGGCAATCAAAGAAAGATCCGTAACATTTGACTCTAGAATAGGCTGAAATCCATTTGGAAAGATTTCTAAGGTATGTCCTTCAGAGGGTAATCTCCGGAATCCAAAACCCTCACCCGATCTAAAATTCCCTCCACCTGCAGCATAGAATTGGCCATGATCACTCGTTGGAATTTCAAGATTTGTGAATAACTGTAAATTTGAGATATCAGCATCTCCTATTTGAAAATTGAAATCGTCACGAGTCAAACCGGCAGCAGTAATCAACTCATCATCTCTTTCTTTGGCACCATCATTTGAAAATGGATAGGCAAAGAAGTTTCCCAACTTGGATTGATCATAAATGACCAATTCATGATTTTGAGTTCGAGTTGTTTTTGCTCGATCATTCAATTCAGCGCTTAGATTGATAAAGCCATCATCACCAATTTTTAAACCGTAGTTGAGATTGATATTTGTGGTTTCTCCATCACCTTCTGAAGTAACACCATATGTAGTCACTGCTTGAAAGCCAATATTTTTTTTCAAGATAATATTGATCACGCCTGCTATGGCATCGGAACCATATTGTGCGGCAGCACCATCTCGAAGCACTTCAATTCGATCAATGGCAGACGTTGGAATGGAAGACAAGTCAGTTCCAACCGACCCATTACCAAAGGTGCCTTGATTATTTAATAATGAAGTGGTGTGTCTTCTTTTACCATTGATAAGCACCAAAACTTGATCAGGTCCCAGTCCTCTTAAGGAAGCTGGATCAATGTGTTCTGTTCCATCAGAAGATGATTGTCTGATGGAATTGAAAGAAGGCAAAATGTTCGATAAGAAATCATTAGCCGTCGTTTGAGCGGTTGCTAATCGAGTTGACGCTACATCAACAACATCCACTGCCACAGGCGTTTCCAATTTTGTTTGCTTTGGATTTCGACTACCGACAATGACCACTTCTGAGATGGTTTCTGCAGCTTCTATCAAAATAACAATTGAGTTCTTGGCACCTGAAATACTTTGGGATTTATAACCAAGAATGGAGAATTCCAGTATAGGATTTTCAATATCAGTGGTGATCGAAAACCGCCCATCAAAATCTGATGTTGTACCAATCGTTGTTCCATCGATTCTAATATTGACCCCTTCTAGGGGTAGATTTTGGGAATCAACGACTTGACCATTAAATGTGTTTTGAGCGAAAACACATGTCGTGAGTCCAATCAAAAAAAAGAAAAGTAATGATTTTTTCATTTTAAAAGTTTTTTTATGTGATGATTAAATTGTATATATACGTAAGGTTGTTATTGGTTTTTTGAAATTTTGACTCGTGTTCCAACGGGCATTTTTTTGATATAGAAGGCATAGTCATGAAAGCTTGATGTATTCCATGATTTTCCAATTTCCGGAAGGATATATCCATTCAGACCACGACTTGATCCATTGGTTATCGTATCTTTTCCACTATGCTTTCCAAGATGTTCCGTAATGATTAACACACGACTTTCAATCAGTTCATTGGTATCGGGATGAAAAAATTCAGCCTTAACTTCAGAATCTAATTCCACTCCGAGATGACGGCATATTCCCAAAACCCCGTCTGAATGATATGACAACGATTTAGCATTTAAAAAAAGGTCTGGGTTCACAATGATGACCTCATCTTTTCCAATTTCAAGTTTTGGTATTTGTTTCGCAACATCCACTTTGGTCACCGCAAAACCTGGAGGACATCCCCCTTTGGTAATGACACAGAGTGCTTGAGGTATGATAAAGTATTTTAAAGAACGAAATTGCGTGCCTTTGCTTAAATCAAAAAGTTTTGGATGGTTTGGAATGCCTTTGATAATAAATAAGTCATCGATATATTCACGAAATGGAGTAAAAACATCATTATCAACTCCAATGACATTATGTGTTGCATTCGTTTTTGGATCTCTCACTCTAGCCCAGAGACAATCTGAAGCTTGTGCGTCTTCTTTTCCTGCAAACTTTGCACGACTTGCATTATTCACTAATATATTAACCGATCGATTCATTTTATTTAAATGATATTCGGACTCTAATTCAGCTCTGCTACCAAGAAAATCAATAATTTGACTCCCAGATTGTAAACTCCTACCAGGTATTGAACTGATGCAATCGACAACCTGAATATGTACTCCATATTGCTCGTTTATAATTTCATAATGATCTTGAATTTTTGATTTGGCAACGTCACCATCTTTAATCGTATCAGAGAAATAGAATACTTTTTTTCTATCGAAACCAGCATGCCAAAATGCCATAATTCCTCTAACAATTAATTCTTCAGGAAGACTATCAAGGTATCCTTGCTTTAAAGCCAGTATCGATTTTAGAATTAAAAAGCATCGATTTTCTTGAATTGTCGTTATGGGTTGTTGTGATAAGCCTTTTAAATAATCACGAATCTCTTGTTGAGAAGTTTCATTTATAATAGTTTCCAAGGAAGAACGGGCTTGTGTTAATTGTGCTTTCTGCTCTGATATAATTGAATTTGAGTTATCCATCGCTTTTCTATGAATCAATGAATTAATGATATCTGCATCATAATTCCAATCGATGTTAGAAAGTTCTTGGAGCTTTCGTTTCATAATACTTCTTATTTTGAATTTAATTGGTCTCGATGTTTAAAAAAGGATTAGAAGCCTTTTGACATTGAACACTTTATTGAAATGTAAAAGATTCATATTTAATTGTTTGTGTTATTTTTTCTCTTAAGGATCTTCATGGTCATTCAGTACCATTGTTTCTTGCTTTTTTATCTTACAGTGTTAATGCATTAAATCAAACAAGGGTTTGTTTTGAAATCCTTTACGCATTATTGATAGCTATGAAGCACCTTTTCCGATCTTTAAGAATTCAAATATTTTGCGACGTTTATTTGAAAAGGAGATGGTTACCCTTCTCATTTAATGAGTGATTTGATGAAAAAATGATGAGCAAACAAAAAACTCCTTTGGTTTTTGCTACTACCAAAGGAGTTCTAATGTGATTTGTTTTTTATTTCGGTTAGTAGCAAAGACATAAGTATGATGACATGCAGAACATAGTGAACATGATCATCATTAATAAAGATGGGATTCCTAGTGTCATGACTACTTTGAGGTCAGAGGTTTTAAAAACTCGGCAAACTTAAATCAATTTGTACTTTCATATGGAAAACATCAAAGATTTTGAAAAAATATTTCAAGACAATTCTGAAACAATTTCCAAATCGAAATGATTCAAAGGCTGTGCACTTCGTTTTTTACTAGTTTGAAGAAGAATGTTAGGGATTGAATAGTTGAAAATATCAAACAACGACAAATAAAGCATTGAATTTGAAATTTTCATCTATGGTTTGATCCACAAAAGATGTCTCCATCGTTGATGCTCTTTGGTGATTAATAATAAATTGACCAAAAAGTAAATTCCAGTTTGAATCACTTCATTGAGTTCGTCACCTTTCAAAAACACATGAAAAAGAAAGATATGAAGAGTAATGGGAATTAAAAAGATAGCTCCAATAAAACTTGTGAATTGGATGAACAACAACAACCCAAAAACGATTTCTGAAATAGCCAAAAGTTGGTAAGCAAATCCCGTGACTTTCATGCCGCCCATATATGCTGAAATAGCCAAATATTGATCATTATCTGATTCGACATATTCGGTCAGTTTTTCCACATGTTGCTTAGGGGTTGGAATGGGGTTTTTTAATTTTTCATTTCCTGCGTAAATCATTAATGCTCCTAATCCAATACGCAATAATCCATAGACTAATCTTATCAAGTTTTGTTTTTTCATAAAAAAATGGTTATGATTGGTAAAAGTATTCATTCAATGGATAATTTGAATTGTTGTTCATGAGTTTGAAAAACTATGGTTTTTTAGGTTTGGAGAGCTCTCCTTTTTGAAATGACATTGAATTTTTTCTACCGGTTTTAAGAATACATTTTCGTCTTTAATGGTAGCTACAAATAACCTAGTTCTGAATTTTTCCCTAAATCAGAAACTGGAGACTTATAATCAAAATCAGCATTAGGATCTTCTACTATTTCTTCATGAAATTCAGTTTTATTACTCATTGTCATTCCCTCTAGTTTGTTAACTTTCGGGTTCAAGATTATGATCGGGTTTTTTATAAAATGGGATTTATGTGTTTTTTGAGAGAGAAAACCCATTGGGGATAACCGAATTTCACTGATTTCATGTGGATAAATTAATTCTGAAAATTCCATTTTGATTGGTTGGAGTCTCAAATCGATAATGTGTCATTTCTGTAATCGTAGCATATGATATCGGACGTTAATCTTGTGCCGAAACAATTTTTCGTTCTAGCATGACTCACTTTTGGCTAGAGCATGTTGTAAAAAAAAGTGCCATAAAAAAAGAAAAGAGATAGAAATCATGTGAGAACTCGACGGCATTACCCGGCGTATGTGTCAAGGGTTAATTTAGTTTGAGATTTTTTTCATTTCGGATCATCATTAGGGGTAAATAAAATAAAACACCAATCATTGAAAATACAAGACCCCCAATCACACCAGCTGCAAACGAAAACCAAAAAACATCATTTTTCCCATCCCAAAGAAATGGAATCAAGCCAACGATTGTCGAAAGAATCGTCAATACAATAGGAATGATTTTTTGATTGAATGCTTTGTAATAAAGAACTTTACTTGCTTTATTTGGAAATTCGCCTTTCAAATTAAGATAATCATTGATTATGAATAGGGCCGCATTGACACTGATGCCACACAATAGAATTAATGAAGCATAACCACCTTGATCAAAATTGATTTTGAAAATATAAAAAGTAAGAAAGACTCCAATAAATGAAATAGGAATCATCCCCAAGATAATGCTTGGTTTTTTTAGAGATTCAAGTAAAACAGCACAAATAAAAAATATAATCATAGCGATCAAAAACAAATAGAGATATTGATCTTTATCCTTTGCGTTCCAGCTGTAATTGATTCTTGTTGGGCTCCCAAACCCGATGGGTAAGGAGGCCATAAACTCTTCGGTCACTCGATCCTTAAATCGCTGCCCCATATCACTTGGCCCTAAATAATTATATGAAATCAGTAATTGAAATTGCTGGTTGACCTTTCTTATATTTTCTTGAGATTCTTTTTTAACCATTGTCCCGATATCATGTATCTTAAAATAGGTATCATTAACAGATAAAGGACCATGATTTAAATTCCATGTGTCAAAAGACTCATGAAGATCTGAGCTTAAAGTGACATTTTGAAATTGGTTTTCATGGACAATCTGGGGTAATGATTGGGAAAGCCATTTGTCTTCAAGAGAAAAATATACTTCGGGTATTGATAAGTCGAGTAATGCTAATTGATATTTATCAAAAGACAACTGAAATTCTTCAGCCTCAGCAACTCTTGTATTGAAAGAGTTGGAACTAATGCCAATATCTCGAACTCTGCCATTAGATTCTTCAATAATTTTTTCAACAAGCTCTTCTGCAAAACCATATAAACGATCGTAATCATAACCCGCTAAAAAGATCCACTCATATTTGAAATCAAAAAAGTTTGCATTCGAAAAAGATTTACCAACTCCAGAAACACTCCAACCAATAGAACCAATTTCAAGTACGAAAGATTCAATATCTTTTTTTAGTTGAAATGGAAAGTATCCAGATTCATGAATTTCGTTAAAATAAATTCGAATTACAGCTCGACGATTACTAGAAATTTGAGTTTCATAAAAGTCAATTTCAGGATAATGATCAAGCAATCGCTCTACTTTTTTGATTCCTTCATTTAATTGTTCTAATTCGGTCATTGGAGAGACAATGCCACTGACATTGAGTTGTGTGCGCTCAGGAGTCTTTCGATAGGACTTATCGATTACTCGTTCAGTGAATAACCAAAGACTTCCACCCACCCACTTTTCGATTTTTTGAAATACTTGAGAATGAAGCCAGTCATTCCCAAGCGTATGATGATACACATCAGCGAGTAAATTTTCTTGTTTTAATTCAGAGGGAAGCAAATGAATGGGAATTCCAAAAGCCAATAAAAGGGATAGAAAAAAAATCCATTTAGGAATGGGCTTTTTTAGAAAGGTAATCGAGTGGGAATAAATCCGAAAAAGCCGAACCGTTGATTTTAATAAAGCTAAAGAATGATGACTTGATTTTTTCCAGATTCCCAATCGATACATGAGTGAGGGAATCAAATAAAAAGAAACAAACAGAGAAACACTTAAATTAACGGCGATGACAAGGGCAAAATCCCATAAATCAAGTCTTTGACTTTCTTCCAATAGCAACACCACTGAAATAGCTCCAATGGTTGTTAAAACAGACGCTAAAATGGCTCTAAATATTTTTTTGTTGTTCTTATTACGCATGTGATCCATCATGATGATACTGTTATCAATGATAATTCCAAAGGATATCGTGATTCCTGCTAATGAATAAAGTTGCAATCTGATATCGAGTAAGTAATACAGAATGATCGCAATCAATAGATTAAAGACAACACCCAAGAAAAGCGTTAAAAAATAGGTTACGTTTCGATAGATTAAAAAAATCAGTGCTAGTAAAAACAAAAGAGAAAACAATGATCTCAGACTGATTTTATTGATTTCTTTACTGAGATATTCAGAAGAATCTTTGATTAATTTTATTTCATAGGAGGGATCTAATGTGGCCATCACCTGGTTCACTATCTGTTTTGTATTCGAAGAAAGTTTGATGGTATTGGTTCTTTTCGCTGCATAAATCAAGAGGCTGATGGTATTTTGACCATTGATCCGGTAGTAATTATTAGGTTTCCCTATTTTATATTCAATCGTTGCAATATTTTCCAGTAATATGATTCGATTATCCACCTTCTTAATCGGTATGTTATTCCAATCAATAGAATCACTACTATTTGAAATTAATGATACCGATAATTCATTCATTTCTTCTAGATCGTTCATTTGATAATCAATGATGCCTAATTCATCTTGAGACAAATAGTCGATGATGCTTTTTTTGATTTCTCTAAATGAGATTCCTAATTCTTTAATTAATAACGCATGATATGTGATTTGCCATTGATAGGGGATGGCTCCATAGATGTGAGTGGCTGAAATACCATTAATTTGACTAATCTTCGGTTTTATTTTGGTTTCAACATATTGTTGAATATTACTTGATGACTCAGTAGAGCTAATGGAGTAAACTAAAATTGGGGATTGACTTTCATCGACTGAACTTATCGATAAGTTTGGATAAGAGGTTCCCTTGGGCAGTTTTGGATAGGTCAATCGAATCAAACTTGCGATTTCAAATCGTTTGGCATTCATATCTGCTCCTTTTTTAAAATCCATTGTGATTCTACCAGATCCATTGAAAGACATAGACCTCGTTTGTTCGACATCATTAATGGTATTGAAAACACCTTCCAAAACGGATGTAATGCGTTGTTCTACAAGTTTTGCACTAGCTTCTGGCCAAGTAAAATGGATATGAATCGAAGATGGTGTTCGATCGGGAGATAACTGAACACTGATGAATGGTAATAAAAACAATCCTATGATTCCTAAAGAAACAAATATGATTAGAGAATGAAATGAAGAGGACGGATTCATATTCCTTAGGTATTTAGTCAACTTTTCTCAAAAAAGAACTGCGATCTATTCGACCATTGACATATGAAAATAAAATAACCGTTGCTTTTCCAAGTACTTTATTTTCAGGAACGAATCCAGTGATACGAGAATCTCTAGAAAGACTTCGATGATCTCCCATCAAAAAAAGATAATCATTGGAAAAAGTAGACTCAAGTATTCTTTTTTGTTTGTCATCAATCGAATCTACGGATTGAGAAGCATCATCTTGATTTAATTCATACACATCTAGAATATTCTTATAAATCTCGAGGTTGAACGGATTCAGATTGATTGTTTCACCTTTTTGAGGGACTCGAAATGGCCCCATATTGCTTAAATCCCAATCAAAATCCAGTGGATTAGCAAATGGATTTTCACGAATCATCATTAGCTTGGAATCATTTGAAATATTGATCAGATTGGGGAATTTAGAAAGTTTAGATATGGATTCATTCGTCAAAAATCCATGATACATTACGGAATCATTGAATTCATTTCCAACAAATAAAGGAATGTTCAGAGAATCAATCAATTTTTCAAACTCGCGATTGTTTTTTACGATAAGTTGTTTAGGAAATTTTATTGTTTGAGGGCCGATATACGGTTGATGATTAACATAAAGATTGCCTTGCTTGATCCATAGTTGATTTCCTGAAGTTGCAATACATCTTTTGATGACAAACTGATCTGAGGGTTGTTTAAAAACAACAATATCTCCTTGTTGAACATGTTTCTTTGGACTCAATCGGATAGGTTCATAAGAATCGTTCTTATTCTTATTGAATGTATGAGTTAATTTGAGTTGATTCAAGATTTCGTGGAATCGGATATTAAAATCAGATAGAAGTGGTCCATAACTGAGTTTACTCACAAAAATCACGTCACCTTGGTACAATGTGTTTTCCATTGATTTGCTAGAAACAATAAAAACTTGACCAATAAAAATTCGAAAAAAAATACTAGCGAAGTACAGTGAACTAAGAATAATGACATAATTGAGAATCAATCTGAAGTATCGATTACTGATTCGATTGCTTCGGCGAATCAAAAAATAAAGTAAATTGATAAAAAGGACAATACTGAAACCTAACCACATTAGATTCATAAAAAGAAACAATAAAATGATGGATAGATGGATGCTAATTCCTAGTTTTCTTCTAAGAACATTTCGAATGAAACGATGTTTTATGAGGCTCACATTGGATAAAAAAATAGAATGCTATTGGCTTTTTCATCAATAGAAACTTGATGGATGAACTTTTTTTTGAAAATTGAATTTTAATCGATTAATTCATCATAATCCACTTCTATCAATCGATCATCAATAAAGTTAAATAAAGTCATTTGTTGTAATTGATAGTAGTATTCCCAAAAGTTTTGGAGACTGATTAGGTACTGCTCTGCAGCATTCTGCCATGATTTTCGAGAAGTTATCAATCGTAGTAAATCCACTTCACCAGATAAAAATCGAGTTTCAGAGATTTCATAAGACTCGAGACTGATTGATTTGGTTTTTGATGCATCAGCAACAATTTTTGCTTGAAGATTGAAGTTGTTGACAAGTTGCGTCAAGGTCTGTTTCAGATAATCGATATTCTGACGAATTTCAATATCTGCAATTTCTTTATTCATTCGGGCTGTTTGAATATTGCCTTTTCTTTCGCCCCAATCGAGCAAGGGGAGATTCAATACGATAGAAACATATTGCTGATTTAAGAGATGACTGTATAATTCTGAAAATTCTTCTGCCTGCTGGTTTAATCCAAAACTAGCGTTTAAGGTTAAATCAAACCTATTTTTTTTAATAGTTTGATCTAAGTCTCGCTGGGCATTAATGCGTTTCATTTCCTCATGAATTAAATCAGGATTGTTTGCATGAGCCAAGGAGATTGCTTTATCTAGATCAATCATCATATTGGGCAATAACTCTGGTAATGTGGGCTGATAATCTTGAATATCAGAGATGTTTAAGAAAACTTCTAATTCAGCTACAATCTCTTGAAAGTTTTGGCTTGCTTGGGTTAATGCTGTACTAGTGATAAAGGTTTCTAATTCAAGATTTAATAAATCCTCTTTTTCAATGGTCCCTAGTGGAAATCTTTTGACACCAATCTCATGAAGATTGATAGCACTTCGATGATTTTCATTGGCAAGTTTAAGTTTTGTTTGTGCGAGTGCCCATTTGAAAAACAGACCAACCGATTTCACATTGAGTTTTTGTTGTTGTAGGATGTAATCATTTTTGGCTTTTTGAAGTGCTAGTTCTGCTGTTTTCTTTTCCCAACGTAAAGCATTAAATGCCATGATGGGTTGTGTGATGCCAATTCTCAGTGGAGTGGTACTGAAGTTTTCAATCGTTTGATCATCTAAAAAACTCGAAATTCTATTGAATGTCGAATGAACATAAACCTTAGCTCCACTGAATAAAACATTTTGCTCTACAGATATTTGACCAAATGAATTTAAACTTCTGATGGGACGGTATAAATCAATGTTTTTTTCTGGATCGTAACGCTCAGTAAAGGAACGATTAAAAGTAAAAGGGGCTAATTCTAAATTCATTTTTGGAAGTAATCTTGATTTGTGAGCACGATATTCCCAATATCCAGTAGCATATTGTCTTTTAGCTTTATAAGCATCTAATGCATCATTTGAAGCAATCCGAATGAATTCATTCAAAGACAATGACTTTTCATTTTGAGCGAAAATAAAGTGACTCAAAAGCAAACACACAAAAACAATCGGATTTCTAATAGTGGAATCAATCATGTTTGACTTTTTGAGTTTTTAACTCGCAGTTGATAATAACCTATGGGAATCCAATACAAACTAATCAAAGTACCAACAATCATCCCGCCAATTAATCCAATGGCTAAAGGCGTTTGTAATTCTCCACCAAGTCCAGGAGTGAAAACCAAAGGCAATACAGCCAATATGGTCGTCATTGAGGTCATCAATATGGGCTTTAGTCTTCTTCTACCAGCTGAAATGATGGCGTAAAGGTCGCTGTATCCTTGTTTTTTAAGCCGGATAATGGTATCTAGTTTTAAAATCGAATCGTTAATGATGATACCACTCATGACAATAATTCCAATAATCGACATTAAATTAATACCCAAGCCAAAAAGAAATAGCAGAAGAAAAGATCCAAAAATGGCCATTGGGATTTCCAAAAGAATAATCCAGGGGAGAATTAATGATTCAAAATGGGAAGATAAAATAAGAAAGATCAGCAGTAATGTCACGATAAGGACTATAAATAATTCATTGACCAGTTTCTTTGTTTTAAACAAACTTCCCGTATAAGCCACATCAAAATGCGGATTTTGGTTGACAATGTTATCGATATTTTGAATGATGTCGTTTTTTTCTTTTGCCTTGATATCAAATGAAATAGGGTAGTACTCTCCTTCTTTTCCAGCGGTAATGGTTTTGACCCTTTTGGCTTGATGTTGACTGATGATCTCATTGATTGGAATCGAAGTTGTGTCATTGATTTTGATGAACTTTTGTTCTAAAACTTGGGATATGGTTTTTGCTTCTCCACCAATGACAATGGGAATTGCGTATTGGTCATTGTAAAGTTGATGAATTGTGTTCTCATTAAAAGCCGTTTTTAAAGTATTGACTAATTCTTGTTTTGGAACATCATAAGTGATTAGTTTCAAAGGATCCACTTTTAAAACAATTTGATTTTCCCAAACTGTAGAAAATTGTTTTTTGTTTTGGTTTAATTGATGGTTGATTTCAGAATTCAGTGCATCAAACTTCAAATCTTTATCGTTATCAAATATGCCAATAGGAATCATTTGTGCAACGAGTGGTGCTTGGGTATTAGGAAATAGAGAGTTAAATGCATTGTCCACATCCATAAAGTCAATGCTCGCTTTAGGATAATGATGATGCAACCATTGTGAAGTTAATTGACGTAATTCTTCCATATCATGTTGATTTCGAGTCCGAAAGAAAACGATGCTCTGATTGGTTGTGTTGTTTTGTGACTCACCAAAAAGAAAATCTTGTTGACCAACAAGGGCACTATATTCAACCAATTGATCACTGTCTATTTGCATCATTTCAATTGTTCTATTTCTGTTTTCTATAGCGTTTATTGGAGCATTCCAATCGATGCGCATTAAGACCTCAGTTTGAGTCAATTTGGGCAATTGTGATTTAGGTAAAACAAAAAATAAAGCAATAACAAGAGCCAATAAAGAAAAAAAAGTTAAAAAAGTATTTCGTTGTTGACGAAATACTTTGAATAATCCTATTTCATAATATTTCTGGTAAATGACATTTTTATCTTGATGACATGTCGATAAAGAAGCATCTTTTTTTTGATGGATCAAATGATAAATCACAGGCAGGATGGTTATGGATACCAAAAGAGAAACAAAGAGCCCCGTTGCAATTGAAATGGCTTGGTCGTAAAAAATCGTTCCAGCTTCGCCACTTAAAAATATCAGTGGTAGAAAAACGGCACAAGTAGACAGAACAGAACTGAAAAGAGGTCGAAACACTTCATGGGTTCCCTTAACACAAGCTGTAAGAAGCATATAACCCCTACTTCGAAATTGAGAAATGTTATCAATTACAATGATTGAATTATCAATCATAAGCCCTATTCCCATGATTAACCCTGAAAGTGAAACTAGATTAATGGATAGATTTAGTAAATGAAAAACCACGAAACAACCCAACAGTGATGTTGGAATGGATATAATAATGAGCACAGAGGATTTGAAATTCTTTAAGAAGATAAACAATACTAAAAACGCAAGCAAAGAGCCAAAAATGAGGCTTTGTCCAAGATTCCCTATGGTAAAATCCAAAAGCTTGGTTTGATCTCGTGTCACAGCAAATGCAACATCGGCATATTCTTTTTCTAAATGCTGAATCACTTCACTTAATGAGGATTTTAAATCGGACATCCTAGAATCAGCTCGCTTGGTAATCGCCATCTGGATGGCATCTTTATCATTGTACAAGACAAGACCCTTTCTCTTTTTTGTTCTAGATTTGATTGCTGCAACGTCTTTTAGTTGAAAGATTCGGTTATTTTTTTGAAAATAGATCTCAGCAATGGAATGAATGTTTTGTAATTCATTTTGTATAAAAACATGAAACTGATTTTGATTTTCTTTGACAACAAGACTCCCAATATTGATGTCTTGAGCCAAAATGGCCTTTTCAATGTCTGAGTTAGTAATTCCCAAAGACTGCATTTGATTTTCGTTAGGAATGATCAATATTTGAGGTTCCACAAGTCCACTTATATCAACGAGAGCAACTTCAGGAATTTGTTCGAGTCTTTTTTTGACTAAGGTTTCAACGAAAAGATTAAAGTTTATAAATTCTTGTGTTGGAACACCTTGATCATTAATGCTTTTTTTATCCTTTAGCGTTAAATTCAGATGCAATGCAGGTATGTCTGATAAACTTGCTCGAACGATTAGAGGACGTTCAAAATCTTTAGGTAATCGACTGATGAATCGATCGACTTTTTCGTTGACCTCTATATAGGAATAGTTGATGGAGGTTCCATGAATAAAGCGAAGCTTGATGAGGGACTTTCCATTCGATGTTTCACTTTCAATGTTTTCTAAATTTGGAGTTTGAGCTAAGTTGGCTCTTAATGGTTTGATTACTGTTTCTTCTAGCTCTCTAGCAGACATTGTTCCACCATCCAATCGAATAGTGATTTGGGGGATATCAATATCAGGCATCAATGAAATAGGAATTGTCTGGAGACTGGTTAATCCTAATACCACAATGGCAATCCCTATCATGATTGTGGCAATGGGTCTATGGACTAAAAAAGCAACCATTGATGATCAATCATTAAATGTTGTTAGTTTATCCAATGGGTCTCAAATCCAATAGAAAAATACGAATAAATGCAATGTTGAAATTCAACGTGGCAGGATTCTTCATGAGTTATTCGTACGAAACATCCAATGTTTTTGGATCTATTGTAACCGGAGAATTATGTGCTAGATTTGTGTTATTGGATATGATAATGGTGTCCCCTTGAGACAAGTTCGTATAAGTGATTTCTGGATTTGGAATAATGGCATATGAATGGCTGTTTTCATGAATTGTATTAATGTAGGACCACTGAGCTAATCCATTTTGATATTTAAAAATAATCGGTTCATTTTGTCTCAATAAAACGGCAGATTTGGGGACGACTAACTGATTTGGGATTATTTTTTGAATGCTTAGTTGAACATTCATACCCTCTAAAAGCATTCCTTTATTTTTAATTAATGCTTTGATTAAAACAGTTCCATTTTTTTCTACTTGTGGATTGATACTATGGATTGTCCCCTCAGTAATTTCTGAGTGATTCAATAGGGTCACAGAGACATCATCTCCTATCCCAACTTTATAGATTTCTGTTTCCATTAAATAAAATTCCACAAAAAATTCTCGATCATCAATTAGAGTTAAAAAATCTGATTGAGCTGCAACAAATTCGTGAAGACGATACTTTAGAGTTCCTATTTTTCCGGAAAATGGTGCTTTCAAAATGGATGAATTTAAATTGTGATTGGCTTCATTTAATTGATTTTTTGCTGCTTGCAAGCCAGAACGTATGTTCGCCATTTCAAAAATGTTTTGTGGAATACTGTCTTTATTTGTTTGATGATACCCACGGACGATGAGTATATCTTGAAAATCTAACTGAGCTTTATCATAGTTCAATTGAGCCTTATTGACTTCTTGATTGAAGGTATAATTATCGAGAGATGCGATCACTTGATTTATTTGTACTCTTTCACCATTTTTTACGTTGAGTAGTTTAAGATTGCCACTTACATTAAATTTTAAAACACTTTTTTGTTCGGCACTCAATTTTCCGTTAACGATTATTTCTTCGCTAAATGGTTGGCTTTGTATGACCATTGTTTCAACGAAATTCTCTTCGTTTTCAGAAATAGTGTTGTTTGTGGTTTTTACATTCTTATTGACATCGGTCTTACAACTAGCAATAAAACTATAGATAATTAAAAGTAGAGTCGTTCGATAAACTTTATTTTGGATGGTGATGTATTCAAACATAATGAAGATGATTCAAGAGAACAAAATCGAAAGTAAAAAGCTATTGAAGTTGGTTGTGTTTTTAGTGATTCTATTGATCTAAAACAAATAAAATCATCGAAGAGTTCATCGGTCGGTAAATTAAATAGTGATGATAATGGTTTATTTTAATTGATTGAGATACGAAATGACAACTGCAGGTGTTTGGTCTGTAGCATCATCATGAATATTGAAATAAAGTTCAAAAAAATCCGCACTTGGGTCAGTCCAAAATCCAGGCTTTAGACCTTTGATTTCGCCTTCATAAATTCTGAACCTTGGAATGGCGATGTTTTTTTCTTCGTATTGATTCATATTCGAATAATCGTCATACTCTTCAGCATGGAGTACAAGTTAAAGCCATTTTTGGGAAATTTAATGGAGAAGTCACTTAAATCAATTCTATTCCATCCAGGTGTTGCAGCTATTTTAATTGACTCTTTTAATACTGTATTGAAATCCACGATGTATTCATCAGACCGTAATTTGATACCAGGTTTGGGAGTGTGCAAACTCATGGCAATGGTTGTTTGATCAAAATCTCCTACACATAGGTTAAAATCTATAGAGCTAAGGATACTTTGTTCATGCTTGATTGGTTGAACAAAGATGGTATTG
>JAPORT010000102.1:21718-30016 GCA_026710085.1 Flavobacteriaceae bacterium
TTTAAATATTTATTTTCATGACGTATGCTTTCTATTTCATCAGGATAAAGATAACTAATGTATTTACCATCAACCATTCCAATTGGCCTAGGTAGTTTCACTTCTGAATCACGAAACTTTAAATCAGAATAAACGACAGATTTATTGTTTGATGTATTATAAACAGAAAAGTAAAATGTTTCAAAATCTCTGTACATATTCCAAAATGATAAATAAGGGTCATGAATCAATACATTTTGGCCCCACGTCGCTTTATGAGGTAATTCTTCAAAAACGGTTTCAAAGTTTTGGGCATCGATTCTTCCAGAATAAACTTGATTCAAAATTTTATTTTTTCCAAAATCAATTCCGTACTTTTCTATTTGCTGCTGACCATTGATTTCAAAGATAGTTGTTATCTCACCTGGATTAGCGTACAATACAACACTACCAATGTTAGTTATCGTATTCGGATATGAAATTTCTATGGAAGAGATATCATTATTGATGTTTTTAGGACGATATAACAAATCGAGTTCTCGATCCCATATTTCAAGACCGGCATACTCCATTTTTTCATTACTTTCATCAGAAATGACAAGCCAGTGATCATCATCAAGTATTTCAAAATTCGTGATGTATTGATTTTTTCTAGCAGTACGAACATGTTCTAGATCGGGAAAGGAGTAAAACTGAAATTGTTTCAAAGTTCTATCATTAATGATTAATTCATTTTGGTTTTTATCAAAAGCAAATGACTCCATATCCATGTACTCACTAGGCCCTCTTTCTTTCCTTTTTAATTGGTTAATAAAGTTACCAAGTGTATCAATAACAGTTATCGATTCTGTTTGCTGTAAATCGTGTAGAAACAAGTATTTCCCAGAGCTCTTAATGTGCTCTATATTGCCGAAGTAGATACTATCCGGTAACTCTATTGCTAAATAGGAAATATGACTAAAAACATCTTCTACTTCAGCTGAGATAGCTTTTTCCATATTCACCTGAATTTTAGTGATTGTAGCCTTACTTTGATTGCAAGCCGTTTGAAGAACCGACAGAATGATAGTTAAAGTGATTCTAACAAAGGAGTTTGAAACTTTCATGTTATTCTCATTGGTAATAACTGCTTTTTAAGAAATCATGAAACAAATCGAAATGTTTATTGGAGTTTTTGCTAGCATGGTAACTATGCTGGATATCACCTTTTTCATTGACAAGTGCTAAGGATGGTGTGTCAGATAAGTTATGATGTGTATAAATTTCAGCCTTTGCGAGGTATATCAATTCTTTGAATTCTGAAAATTTGTTTTCATTCAGCAAATATTTTTTCGAAAACTCTTTGGCTACTACAATGACATTGTTTTTGCCCACCAAATCAATCAATTGAGTCACATTCTGTAATTCTTTATCAAGACAGAATGTACACATTCCTGCTTCAATATAAAAAATGATTTTTCTACTATTCAGTAAAGATTTGAAATGAAATGACTTTTCGTCGATAAGGCGAATGAGAGTAACATCATTTATTTGACTGCTTGCTAAAAGCCAATTATATTGTTGAATTTTAAAATTATCCTCGAGTAAATTTTCAAAGTTCGAAATAGTTTTTTTTAATTGATTGAGTTCTATTTCTCTGTTTTCTTTTAGATCGTAAAGATGAACAATCACTAATGATAAAACAATTGTAGCGGAAAAAAATATTCCAAATAAAAAGTGAAGTGGCTTAAATTTAAAATTCAAAGGGGGGCGGTATTCTATTGTTAATCTCAATCCAATGGTGTTATCACTTCAAACAAAAATTATATTTTCTGCCAACTATAAATTAATTTCAGTCGCCTATAAAGTTGAAAAATTTCATTCGTCTAAATCGTGCTTACGACAATAGCGATTGTACTATCAACAGCGGAACTCGAATACATCAATTCAATTTGATTTATCGTTTCTGGAAAAGACTTTACAAAACCTGGGGTTAAACCCGTTACATTTCCATCGTACAGATAAAAATCAAATATTGAAAAAGTATTTTCTTGATTAGTTATCATAGATTCATCAATACTAGAACTTATAAACGCATAAAATCCATGTTTTGGAAATTGGATGTTCCAATCTTTTAAACTAATTCTATTCCAACCAGATTCAGCAACTTGCTTGATTGGATTTTTTAATAAAGGTTTAAAATGATCCAAATCAAGGAATGTCCACTTTTCTTGAAATCCAGTTTTGGGTGAAAATAATTGAAGTGAAATATTATTCTCACCTTTTATTTTTTTTTTGATTTTTATATCTATGTAATTGAGAGTCATCGTTTGTTCAATGACTGGCTCGACAAAAACCACCATTCCTCCCAGGATTAAAGTATCTTTATGAAAAGTAGAACCAGGTAAAAATTTATGAGAAAGAAGTTCTAAATTTCGAGACCCTATATTATTTTTTTGCGAAGATTTAAACCCTATTGAATCATTCGAACCCACTTGGGAAGTAATAAAAACGAACCCCGTTAAAAATGAAAGCAACGCATTCAATGTTGATAATTATTTTGTTCTCCCATAAATATCGAGTAAAATTCGCATGGAGGCATCTATCCTTTTTTACATGAAATTTTAACTTATCAAAGTTATTATCCTATAGTTGGCATACATGACCACACTTACTTTTACAGCCTTTACTTTTAAAAACAAAGAGGAATTTTTTGTTTTTAGTATTATATACTGCAGTTCCACCTGGATGTGGATAAAATTCTGCTTCGCAATCATTATTTGAGTTTGATTGAGCATAAACTGAATTTTCTCCAAGAGATGTTATTTTTTTTAGTTCAAAATCAAAAAGTTTGAATGAGAAAGCAACAATTGCCAAAAGGAGTAAACAGAGTAAAAGATTTAAGTTTTTCATTTTTTATTAGAATTATAACATAAATCTATAAGCGATAAATCAACAAAATAGGTGTTTCTCTATTTTCATTTTCTTCAATTGCTATTTTTAATTTTTTATTTTGAATGAATCGACTTTCTATTTCATCCGTATAAACGGAACTAATATAATTGCCATCAACTACCCCATCAGGTACTGGTAGTGATATGTCTGTGTTATTGAATTTTAATTCAGAATATACAATCACTTCATTCTTTATCTTATCGTATACTATTTGATAATACAGAGGTTCTTGTTCCACAACATATACTGCCCAAAAGAGTAAGTCATTTTCATTTTCTATAACATTTTGCACCCAAAAAGCTTTATTTGGAGATTCTCCGAAAATATATTCAGCTTCAAGTAATTCTTTTGTATTAGTGAACACCTCTTTTGGAATTTTATTTTCACCAAAATCAATGCTATAAATGGGAGTCTGGTTTTGACTATCAATTTTATATATCATTGTGTTTTCATCTGGATTAGCATACAAGAAATAATCTTCAAATGATGTTATGGTATTTGAATATGATAGATCAATAGATAATATGCTATTGTTCATAAAGTCTAACTTAGATTTCAAGTTTAGATTTTCATCCCAAATTTCGACCCCTGCATATTCCATTTGTTCATTGTCTTCATCAGATATGACTAACCAATGGCTAGCATCAAGAACTTCAAAAGTATTGAGGTATTGATTTTTGCGTTTTGTTAAAACATGCTCTAAATCTGGAAAAGAATAAAATTGAAATTGTTTTGAAACACGATCATTGATGACCAATTCTTTGTTGTCTTTATCATAGGCAAAAGATTCAATATCCATATACTCTCCAGGCCCTCTACCTTTTCGTTTTAATTGGTTGATATAGTTTCCAAGGGTATCAATGATTGTAATGGATTGAGTTTGGTATAAATCGTGCAGAAACAAATATTTGCCAGAACTCTTGATATGCTCGATATCACCAAAATAAACACTGTCAGGTAATTTAATTGTGACGTATGAGATTTTACTAAAAACTTTTTCAGCAATTCCTGGAACTGCTGCTTCCATATCAATTTGGATTGTTTTGGTTTCATTTTGAACATTATGACAACCGATAACAATAAATGATAAGATTAAAATTGATTTCATGAGATGTTAGAATTTGCTACCATTTTTTGCGCTTTGTTAAGTTATATTGAAGTGTTATAAACATGTTGATTCTATATCGATTTGTGTGGCAATAGTTTTTTTAGGTCTTCCATTGTTGAAACTTTCTATTAACGTTGTTTCACCTTCAACTGAGGTGAACTTATCAAAGCAAGATTTGATAAAAGTGTAAAGTTTCATAATCAATTGTTTGGGCTCAGTTTTATTGGCATGATTCATTTTATTTCATGTAGCAAATAGTTTGAGGTACCTCTTTAATCGAGATGGATTTAATAACAATTATTTTCGTACAAAACACACCAATTATAGCTGAGTCAATATATTTAATATTTCAATGATGACATTTTCAACTATCTAGTGCAACAAAAATCTGTTTAGAAATTAGGTTGCTAATAGGGAATGAGTGACTCATCTTCTTATTTTCGTTTTGAACAAACAGTTAAGGATATCACCACCTTTTATAATCGATATGAAACACTTGATCTGCCCCCTAACAACTTTCCTAGTCAAAGAATGGACTACTATTTCTATGCTACACTATAGTTGAATTATGTAGATCCGTTTAGTTCGCAAACTGAGTTACAATCGCTTTTACACCCTCTTGCTCTAAAAATAAGGAATCTTTTGTTCCTTGAATGTAAAAAAAAATAACTTGTTCCATCAACCTATTTAGCTTCACAGTTACCTGCAATGCTTTGTTGGGCATTGGCAGTATTCAATTTTACAGATTTCAATATATTTTCAATTTTGAAATCATTAATCTCGGAGCTGAATAGAAAAAATGTGAAAAAACACACACTAAATAAAAAATTAGAGATTTTCATAGAAAAAAAAATAAATTAGATTTCAATATTAGTAATTTCTTTTTAAATAAAAAAGAAATCTGTACTCATAAGTTAGAAAATAATTCTCCATGCTGACAACGAAAAACCATCAATCAACAAATCATAAAAAAAAGAATGTCCCGCAATTCGGTTTAGAACTAGATTTATTGGCTGACAGCATTTACAACAATAGCGTTTGTGCTATCTACCGCTATACTCATGTAAATCAATTCTGGAGGAAATTTTGAATTAACGAAATAGGCTAGAGCTCCATTAGATAGGTCAGAAAGATGTCCCTTATAAATATGAAAATCAAAAATTACATTATCATCGTTAAATTCTAAGATAGGTTCATCAGTAAAAGAACTAATTATGACATAAAATCCATGTTTTGGAAATGGAACATTTAAATTCTTTAGATGAATTCTATTCCATCCGGATTCTGCAAATTGCTTGATTGGATTGGTTAGTACAGGCTCAAAATATGTGAAGTTCAAAAGAACGCCCAATGGAATCTTCTTTTTTTTAGGTGTATAAAATTGAACACTTATTTCTCTTTCATCTTCTACCCTTTTTTTTAGTTTAACATCAATGTAATTAAGTATCATTTTTTCCTTGATTGGCTCCACAAAGACTACAGTTCCACCTTGAGCAAATTCACCATTGTGTAAAATGGAACAGCCTAGCAAATTATCGGGCATTATTTCTAAATCTCGAGATCCGATGGTTATCTCTTGAGCATTGACCTGGTAAAAATTACTGAAGATATAAAACAAACCAAAAAGAATTAATACAGACAACCTCATTCGTAGTAACTAAAACACTGAATCAAAAAAAACCTAAATTGGTTACAAATGTAATATTAATAAATTTTTTTTGAACTCTCTTAGTGAAGTGTTTCTCAATATAGAAAATGGAAGGTTTATATCCTTCAGACTAATTCTATTTCTCTATGTATCAGCAAATAGCTTAAAAGGTTTTTTAATAATGAATGAATCAAGATCTCCTCATTCTAAATATTTTGGTAATACCACTATTTATGTGGAACGGTGATTTTTTGATGCATGAATTTTTGATCCTTTTTGTGATTGAAGAACCCTTATGGCAGGCTACCTTCGTTTTGATTCTTGCACCAACTTTTCTACTATGGAAGCATACTTCAAAGCCCTCAAACAATCCAAAGGCCTGATGGCTGAAGTCTTGGATTTGGACGATGATGGGATTATGAGCCATTTAGATATCGACAAAAAGAACTTGCCCCCAACGAGTGAGATAGGAACCCTCTATGATCCCTGTCAAAGACACCGATGGCATCACTCGGATTTTTCTAAGTGACGATGTTTTATCCGTCGCCTAATCCCTCTCGTGAAGTCCTCTGCGGGTATCAAAACCATCAATATCCTCTGGGTCGATTCAAGTGATGCTCCACAATAAAAATCAATACCAAACGGCCGAGCCGTTACGAGGTTGTTACAACACGATTCTTCAGATCGTCAAGCGTTCTATTGCTTGTGGATGAGCGAGAGAATCTGATGCGGTTCTTGAGCATTGTAGCATGGATGAAAAAGCTGATCAAAAAGGACATCGATTGGTGTTTGTGGCCTGTGATGCCACGGCGGGAATCTTGTGGGATATCGCTAAAGGAAGATCTCAAAAAGCAACCATCGATGGATTCAAAAATGTGATGCCCAAAGGCCAAAGAAAATGCATCCAAACCGATATGGCTATCATGTGGCAGTCTTTGATTAAAGCCCAAGAACACGTCTTCCCTCAAGCCCAATGAATTCATGATTGATTCCATCTTGTCAAGCATATCAAATCCTTCGATGGGAAGTGAAAGAGCATCCCGATGTATTGAAAAATCTAGAAACCAGCGCCGAACAACAACAAGTCTTTGACAAGATGCTCCAAGCCATCTCAAAGTAGGCGTGGCACACCAAGCCAGAAGCGTATTCAAATCTTTTTTTAACGGTCACGATATGGTCCAAGCGTGCCACGACTTGACTTGTTGGATTCAACATGTCATGGATACGGGCATTCAAGCAATCATCCGAGTGGCTAAGAGGTTTCAAAAGTTTCTCGATGGGGTATGACATGTGATAATCGATGAACCATCCAATGCTAAAATACGGGAAGTCATCACGGTAGCTAAGAGGCATTCGAAACTTGGATTATCTCAAAGCTCCTATTTTGTTCTTTTGTGGCCATTGAGATCTCTTTCCGCACAAATGATGGTAGAACCAATATTTTTTTTCTAGGGAATATAATTGCACTACTATTTGCTTTCTAACATGGATGTTTTTTTAATGTAACGTCAATGTAATTGATTATCATTTTTTCTTTAATTGATTCAACATAGGCTGAGCATCTAATTCTACAAAATACTTTATTGTACATAGTTGATTTTTTTAAAATTCTTCAGATGTACGTTCTAAACTTCGGGAGTCAATAGTTACATGTTGTTGAGCTGAACTATGGTATATTGAATCGCACGAAGTGTTCTATATTGTATGAATAAAGGAGGAAAGTACTAAAAAATCTAATTGTAATAATGCTCAAAATAAGAATCTTATCGAATTTTTTGAGGAGATAAATATCGAACAACAATAGCAGGTATTTTGCCTATTTCATTTCGTCTACAAGTAAAGTAATAAAAAGATTCGTGAGGCATTTTTGGGAACTGTGACGAAGAAATTGAAGATAAAAATCTTTGTGGGTTTAAATAATATTTAATAGGAAAGTCAGTCAATGGATTATTGTTTCTTTTGTCAGAAGATACTTCTTTCATATTATCTAAACTTTGTATCAAAACAAGATAATCTGTTTTAGGAATAGGAATGTCTAAACCATTTTCCTGAAAATTGAATATATTCCAACCAGGCTTTCCATCTAGTGTTAACGATTGAGATATATAGTTTTCAAACAAATGAGTATTGTACATATGCTGGCATTTGATTTTTAAGTTTTTGGGGACTGCATAAATAGTGATTTTTACTTCCATTGGGTTTTGAATTAACTTATCTGAAAGTAAAAATTCAATTGATTTAAAAAAGGAATTTTTACTTTTTCTTGATTTGATATAAGCACCTACCTCACGTGTTTTACTTAAATCAGAGTTCTTTTTATCAAGAAAAATATCCGAGGGGTTTCCAATAACTCGCTCTTGATATTTTATTATTTGATTTAACTTTCTCTCATTGGATGAAAGTTCTAAATTCGAAAGGCTATTGTCTTTTTTTAATATGGTACTTTGAGATATCGACTTTTGAGAAATGAAACTAGCAAGAAGCACAGATAAAAAAAGAGGAAGTGAATTCATTTGAAAATTGTTTGTATGTTTTTGTGTCTCAATTCAGATTTGCTCAAAACTTAACTTTTAAGGAGTGATATTGTGTATGCTTATGTTTTTGTTACAAAAGTCCTTTTAGAGGCTGA
>JAPORT010000082.1 GCA_026710085.1 Flavobacteriaceae bacterium
CCGGAATTGACCAGTGCGGGGGTCATCACCTTGGATGGGAAGATTGAAACGGTGAAATTGCCCAAGCTAACCACGCTTAAGGGATTTGCAGGTCATTCGATTGATTTAGATGAAGGCACGGAGCTGACCTTATCAGCCTTGGCGTCTTATAATGCGGAAGGTCTGGAGAATCTCATCATTGACTTGGGCGGTGCCGAGGCCACGCTGGATTTGAGTGCCTTAAAAAATGTCTATAGTTTGAAACCCGATGGTAAAAAAGATAAAGATAAAACCTTGACCATCATCGGTCCCCAAGAAGTATCCTTACCCGAGTTGACCACTTTGGCCTTATTGCATGTGAAAGATGTGCGCAGCGTGTCGGCCCCCAAGGTGAAGGCCGCCAACTTACAGATCAATGAGGATGTGGTCAGCGTCGATGTGGGTACTGCGGAAGGAGCTCATATCAATACCTTGACCTTCACCAATGCCAATGATTTAGAAACCCTTCAAATTGGGGGTAATCCGGCAACAACCAATAAAGGCACGGTGGTGACCTTGAATGCACAGAACACACCCGATTTAGAGCGAGCCCATATTCATGGAGGACGTTCTGTGGTGGTTGATAATTTGAATGATTTTGAGGAAATCATCACGGCCCGAACGATTGCTGAAAACGTTATTATAAGAAACACTAGTATCGAAGGCGCTTTGGTGTTGGGTCATGTCAGTGGAGACAATGGAGGTTTGACCGTAGAATACAACGATGATATTGAATCCTTAACAGCCGACAAGCTCAACAAGCTTTCCAGACTTTACATCAAAGGCAACCATGATTTAGAAAAAATCAGTTTTGCGGCTTTAAAAGCAGCGGGCAATCAAAAAACAGGAACGCCTTGGTACAATAGTGATGCTGTGGTGATTGGGGGCACTCAATTTGATGCTGCAGATCGAGGAAGAGGAGAAAACTATCTTGAAGCGGATCGCAATAACTTGATTGCGGATGCGATTCATTTAGAAGTCAAAACTGGACCCACTAAACAAGATCCAAAGATTGTGGATTCTTCGGGATTATCCACCTTAAAAGACTTTTTGGCAAGTGCGACTTTTGGTGTGGTTTCTTATGATGGAGCCAAATCGTTTCGAAGAATCGGCGGTGATTCCGAGGCTTTAGAAGATCAAGAAAATGCGAAGGGCGATGACTTTGTGTTATGGCGTGAGGGGCTCAAAGGCACACCAAGTGATGCTGGCAAAGCCAAACGAGTGTTTCTTACCCCCTCTGGGCTTAGAACTGAATCCTCAGCTAGTATCACCATTGGCGTCGCTGGTGAGTTCTATGAAACCATTACTTTCCAGCAAGGAGGTTCCGCCCGCAACTGGGTGCAACAAATTAAGGATGCCGAGGTGGTCAAGTTTTTCAAAGACAATGATGTCACCCTAGATGCCGTCGTTGGAGGAGCACCTTCAGGAAACTTCCAGGTGGATACTCGAGAACAGGCGGAAATTACCCCCAGCGCGGAAAATAATTTTGATACCGACGGGAATATCGGCGATATGAATACCGACAACGATGTTCAAGGATCGTTTAAACTCACCATCGGGGATTATTCTCATGAGGTGATTTTGGAACCTGCAACGGATCCTGTAAAAGAGGATGTTCCTTTTTACGATCCAGGAGATGGGACGCCTCAAAAACCGGAGAAAAAAAATAAAAAAGCCATCACCTATTTGGATTCGAATGCCCATTGGGGTCCTGGTGATACACCTTCGACGTCGACGATAGAGCAATTGGTATACATTCTGATCAGTGCTTTTCCAGATGGAACCGTTACTACTAATTTAGAGACTACTTATCCACGAGCTGTTGACGCCTGGAAAAGCGTGCCTTATGGGATTAATGATTTAGGTGATGCCAATGGTGGTACTAATTTAAGAACGGCCATCATCTATACTTTGGATCCCCAATACATTGCCATACCGATTAAAGTAGACTTTAAAGGCCACTTAAAAATATCGAAAACTGGGCGTGATACCCGATTTTTAAGACATGAAGGCGGAAACAGTGCGCGAAGGGTCGTAACGACGGATATCAAAAACAATGAAACACGCATTCAGGTGACCTTAACCTCGGATGTGGCTGGTAAGGGCGATAAATCAACTATTGGCCATCCGCCAACAACGGGAAATTCTAGTCCTGATTGGTTAGTATCAGCTATTGATCCAAGTCAAAATAGTAATGCTGGTGAAGGCTATGTATCCTCGAGTGGTGGTTATTCAGTTACCGAATACCACGTCAATCCCGACAAATCCACGGTTTTGCGTCGAGCGTCGAGTCTACCCAAGGTTGGAACAGATTCTGTGACTCGAACCGGTGGTGATGCAAATCTCAATCGACTTGGATGGCTCTAAATCATCAATGAAAGCCCCTTTGACTATTTTTTTAGTTGAAAATAAATTAAGATTTTATATTGGTTAATCATAACACATTTTCTTAAAAAGGGGCTTTTTTTTGAAGCTATGAAAACCTCCCGATGGGGAGGTTTTTTTATTGGTCTCAAGAATCATCGATGATGAAGGTCAGTGAAAGGGTCCCGTGGATTCTTTTTTCAGTAGATGGATAGAGCTTATAAAAGGAATACCGATGCTTGTTATCGACGATCGGCTTCTTTGGATGGTCACATCATTTTATAGCACGCTAATAATGAAAGTGTTTCAAATGGTCAAACACCCTTTTAAATAGTCGCTCCTTAAAAAGTCATTTTTTACTAGTTGTCGTTAGATTATTTTGATGATCGAAGTTCTTTGAACTGAAAATGAAGCTCCTCTGAAAAAGTAACAAAGAACATCTTGGACTCATTGTTCCATGAATTTCTTCAAATGCCACCCTGTAGCAGCCATAGAGGCGTTGATCGTTGGCGATTGGGCGCCCATCAGATCATTTTCTTGTAGACGATGTTCTGTTTTGAGATGGCCAATCAGCGGCTCGATGGCGGCTCGGCGTCGAAACTTTTTCCTCTTCTTTTGTTTTTGATAGGGGGGATCGCTTTTCAATGGTTTGCTTGGAATCGATCTCTTGGTGTTTCCCATCGGACGTTTTCCTCGACCCCCTCGATCATCGATCAGTTCTTTGGGAGCGAGACCGACGATGGATTCCTGTGGTTCCCATAAGGGTTGGATGGTTTGGCGATCATGAGGGTTGCCCTCAAAAGCACGGATCGCCGTGATGATCATGGTTGGCCCTCCCGTCGCCATCAGTCCCACTTGATTCCCAAATTCATCTATTTGATGAGCCTTGCCTTTGGCCATGCAAGCCGTGAACGGCTTGTGGATGGCATCGACTTTGTTTTGATCAAATCGCTGTTGATGGATGACTTTTTGATACCATGTCAGCTCTTTTTGGTACTGACTTTTTTGTTGGTGATCTCGTTTTCGCCCGAGCTCTCGGACTTGTCGCCCCGCTAAGGTCTTGAGTTTGGAGGTGGCCTTTTTGGCTTTTTGAGCTCGTCGGGGATGCTTCCCGTTAAAGGTTTGACGCACCAGTTCTTTCGAGGCTTTGGCATCGGTCTGTCTCTGTTTTATCTTTTCTTTTTTAGCGATCTGGTGGCATTGATCGATGACTTTTTTGTTCCACTGGGCATCAGTCGGAAACGTCGCATGGTTCCCTTGGACGGTGGTATCCGATCAGACCATCGATGAAGACTTCTTGATTTCTTTTTGATGCCAAGGAACGGAAGAGGCAAAGATCTTTTCCACCCCTGCTTGGCCCATACGATCTCTCATAGGACGCCCATCAGAAGGATCGCCAGGCGGTTGGTGGTTCATGACATCAGAACCCGTGAAGTACGGCATGGTAGGATGTTCAATCCAGCGATCCATGAGCGTTTCATCGCCTCGATGGTCGAGTCGTTTCAGCATCCAACAACCCACCATCACCCCAATGGAATGGGCCGGACGGCCTGTTTTGGCATACAAGGGTTCCAAGGCGTTTTCAAAAAAAGACCAATCGATGGCATCAGCCAGCAACTTGATCTTGTGTTTTGGATGGAGAATCGCGTTGAATTCCGAGTCCAATCACTGGGGTTGTTTTGGAGTTACTTTTTGGATCATTTCGACAAGGTTTTGAGACCAAGAGACGCATTTCCTTGCAGATTTAAAAACTAGAATGGAACCAT
>JAPORT010000130.1 GCA_026710085.1 Flavobacteriaceae bacterium
TTTCAATGGGTATGGATGGTCGGTTTCTGTTTTTACTTTTCCATCGAGGATAACCCCTTTTCCTAGTAACAAAAGCCTTATAAGCTATTGATAAATCTTTTAATATCGTACGTGTTACCGCTACAGGATAATCTTTCAACCATGGATCCTTCATTTCATTTTTATATTGTACATACCAACGACATAATGAAAAGTAACTAAAATCACACTTCCCCTTTTCTTTATAAGTTGTCTGTAAATAATCTAAACATTGATTCCATAAATACCGATTAGCGCCAGCAGTGGCATATAACAAATGATAATTCTGTTTCGTGGTACGAATACGGTATTTGATTTGAATGTATGTTTTCTTCACCTCCCTATAGAGATAAGTCTTTTTTGGTTACGAAAAGATATAATTCCCAAAATTATCATGGAATTATGCAGCATTAACGAGTTGAACACGATAAATTATTGAAGATAAAATGAAAGACAGAAGCGTTCGTCAATTTGACTGTTAGTGTTGCGTATGAAAACTAATAGATATGTCCAAAAACGATAAATAATACCAATTTGTGTTCTGTATTGTGTGTTACTTGATTCTCATTTCATTGCCATTAAACTAAGCAGATTCATTATGAAATACAAACACTTTGTCCTGACTCTAAAAAGTAATTTAAAATGCAAATTAGGATGAAGATTTATTCATGTAAAACTTTGAATTGTAATCTCAAAATTGGGATAGAATTACCATGTCTTTTGATTTTTGATAAACAAATCAGATGTTATTTGTGAACGATTTTTATGAATCATAAGCTATGATTACAAGAAAATTAGAAGGGGTTGTCATGGTATTCAAAGAATGGAATCTAATGGAAGAGGGAGGGATTGATGGTTTGTTAATGTGAAGTGTGACACAAATGCGATTGAAGCGCAATTGAGGCGATCATGATGCGATTGAAGCGATTCATCAGTGATCCAATAATTAGGATAATTGACGCGATTCAAATTTTATAGTAGGAAGCAACCCCTTTTAAACTTAACTTCAGAAAATTCTTTTCTACCAATTCTTTTAATTCTCTAAAAGCGGTGCCCCTTGATACACCAAATATCTCTTGATATTCTTTATTCGTTATTTTCCCTTTATCTTTTACATATCGAATCGCCTTAACTTGTCTTTCTTTTAATCCCTTTGTTTTTATTAGATCTGTGGATAAATGTTCTTTGTAAAGGGTTACTAAAATCCCTCCATTAAACTCTTTAATTTCAGGTTCTGGGAGTTCGTTTTCTAGGCATGAGTTGATTATTTTTAGTGTGCCATGTCCCCAAGAATCGATATAACCAGCCTTAAAACAAACATCAGCAATCAATGGGTTTCTTGGCTTGGAAACATGGTGTACTTTTAAACTCTCTTCATCAAGTCCTTCTGGTAGAGGGCCTTCGTTCCAGATAGATAATTTGTCATCATAGACCCTCATTTGAATTTTTGCTCCCATATAAGTTCTATGGATCATAGCGTTCAACAACATTTCTCGGATAGCTGCTATTGGTTATTCACCTTTTTCTATTCGTTGTAACCCTTCAAAACGAACTCGTTGAACTAAGAATTTATTGTTTAAAATTCTAGGGACTTGAAATAACAACCAAGTGATATTTCCTTCTATTTGCTCATGAAAAAGAAGATCCGCATCATCTTTTCCAAAACGCCCAATTTGTATAGCTACATTTGGATAAAATTTGTTGGGATCTTTCCCAAACAGAATCAATGCTCCTCGCTTCATTTTACCATTCTCCATCACACGGAGTTTTTCTAATAATTCTTGATTCGATACCCCATGACTTTCAGGCATTCGGCCACTTTTAGACGCATCCTTTAAAAAAAGTTCAATACTTGAACTTTCAATATCTTCCATCGTCGCACGCTATTCAACAATTTCATCCCATGTTTTCCCTGCTTTTTTTAATAAGAATTCATTCAATTCCTTTTAGCTCTGTTTTTACACTTCCAGAACGATAGTAATAACGCCCTCTAAGGGATATAGGAACTAAGTAGGGATGCACAATAATTTCAATACATTCTTGATCATTATCAATGAGAGCATTTAGATCACAAATAATACCTAAATGATTTTGAATTTTTAAAGGGATCGTTTCCAATAATTTTTTAACCCCTTTTATTCCTACAAAATTTCCTTCATCATCTTTGCCTATGCATATCTTACCACCCTGAGCATTGGCAAAACCGCATATCCATTTTAGATGGTCATCATGCCAACTCTGTTTATACTCGATGTTTTGTTTTTCTGACATATTTTTTGGATTATTGATTGTGATTCATTTCGCTATTAGTGAATTGAGTTTAATATGGGGACAAAACTACATTTCGTGATAAGAGCATCTTCTTGTATCATTTAATTCTATAAATCCAGCAAGTCTTTTCAGTTTTGCTGGCGTTGAATGATCACCTTGAAAGTGTTGGTCACTCGATCATCAATGAAACGGATCTGTGGATAGACCCTAAGTGCTCGATGGATTCCACTTCCAAGTCCACGAAACGGCAAAATTTTGGACGCAAAAGAGGCCATGATTGGATTTCGAATGGTTGAAACACCCATTTTAATATTGTCAACGGTCATTCTGTTGGGAAGATGTCCTGGATTGATAATTTCTATACGATTTGAAAAAACCAATATTTTGATTGAATCGGATATAAAGTAATCTCGGTGAATCAAAGCATTAGTGATTAACTCTTCTAATACGATTTTTGGTATTTCTGGTTCCCCGATTGAATTAAATCCCTGTCCGTTTTGTAGGTGTTTGATATGAGCGAGCACAAAACCCATCATATTCTCGAAAATAACGGAAAGTTTCCCTTTAATGTCTCGACTGTCTAGGTAATGAACATCTTCAATAATTTCTCCGGGAAAGGCGACTGCTTTGGCGATAAAAATCGGAAACCAAAACTGTGGTCTTTTGGCAAATAATAGGACGCCACAATAATTTAAATTCCCTTTTTTCGCCAATTTCATGTTCTCAAGAAGTTGAATAAAGGGCACATTAAAATCCTCTGCCTTTTTGCCAAATTCATTTTCAAAGAATTCATTAAAAAAATCTCGGTCGATATCAGATTCCGAAGTTTCATGAACTAAGGTAGCATCAGTGTGTCCCATTTTTTGGAGCATCCGCAACATTTCTTCACGTGCGATTATTTTACGCTTATCTGCCCCCGACTTGACATATAAATCCCCTTTGTGATCCGTGTAGGGTTTATTCTCTCCCTCCTTAATGGAAATGACGATGACCTTTCCCCCGGGTAACGTAAAGTTTTGCGTATTCACGTTGATAGGGGGTTTCACATGTTGCGAAACCGCATTCGATATATGTTGATTAATATGCTTGATATGATCCGGAGTAAGCCCAGATAATTCACCATTATCGGTCACTCCAATTAAAATCATTCCCCCATTAGAATTACTATATGCAACCATCTCTCGAGCAAGACTTTCAGGGTGTTTGACATGGCTTTTAAATTGATGCTTAGAATCTTCACCATTATCGATGATCGCATGGAGTTGTTCGATGGTCATTTTTGTTTTTTTGAGATTTATAAAGACGCAGATATCACATGATATTCAGACGTTTAAGTCATGCAAAGTTCAAAAAATTTCGATTCTACTGAGGATAACTTGTTATATTCATCAACTTGTTTGGCAGATATCTTCTCCAAAAAACTCCAATGTTGCTTTGATTTTGTCATTTCAGACTCCACATACGACCATTTTTGAACCGAATAGGGTTATAAGAGGCTATTTCTTTCGAATCCCTTTTTAGTACTGCACCAATCCAATACAATTGGGAACCTCTGTGATTCAAACGGTCAAATTGAGCCATTCATTTCAATCTATTTTAACAGATGTCGGAATCAAAATCTCTTGATTGAGAATGGCTTTGTAGAAAATTTAAACTGAAAGTCGTTGTCCCATCATGATTTCAATCCAATTAAGTGAGGTTTAATTGAGGATACAAGCCAGTATTGAAGAGGTGAGGGATACGATAAATAGTTTTGGATGATACTCAATGATATTTCATTTCAACAAAAAAAAGGTGTTGCATTGAAAACAACACAACACCCCATGAACCAAGAACTATTTGTTTTATTCGGATGCGTAACCTGGATTTTGAACCAACGCATCAGAAATTTGTAATTCTTCTTTTGGAATTGGCAAGACACGTCTAAAATCCTCCAAGTTAAGGATCTCACCAGCTTTGTCCAAACGGACTAAATCAAAAAAACGATGCCCTTCAAAATTCAATTCGGCTCGTCGCTCATAAAGCAACGCATCGATGTAAGCATCAACGGTTGATAGGCTTTGTATTTCTGACAATCCAGCCCGTTTTCTGATGATGTTTAAATCGGCAATCCCTGCTGATGGATCATTATCTTTTAGAACAGCAGCTTCGGAACGAATTAAATACAATTCTGCCAAACGAAACACTTTGGCATTGTTTGCATTGTCGCTATTTGGATACTTTCCTGATTTATTCCTATTTCTAACAACGTTGACAAAGTTGCTTCGATTATCCCCATCTTCAAAAAATGAAACCAGAGAAGCATCCGCATTGTATTCGTCTCTACGAATGAGAAAAGTATTGAAACTACTTTGATCTTGGTCGTTAAATTCAATTTCAAAAATCGATTCTTTTGTGGCTTCAGTTGCTTCATACAAGGCTTTTAAATCGGTAACAAGACTGAAGCCGCCTTCGGTAATGACCTTATTGGCATCATCAAATGCCGCTTGGTAATTTTTGTGATACAAATTCACTCGAGCACGCAAACTCAAAGCACCCCACTGACTGATGGTCCCAGTAGAACCCGTGCCAGCTAATAAAGGGATGGCTTGGTTTATATCACTAACGATTTGACGGTATGTTTCAGCAACACTATTTCGATCTAAATCAGGAATTTGGTTAAAATCATTCTCCGGTATGGGTTCGGTTAATAAGGGTAACCCATAAATAGAACCATCATCATAGTGCTCCCCAAAAACTCTAAGGAGATCAAAATAGGCCAAAGCCCTCAAAGCGAGAGCTTCCCCCAAAATACTATCGTCAACATCAATTTCAGACAGTTTTGAGATTAAAAAATTAGTCGAATTGATGACTTCATAAATATCAACCCAACAATTACCAATCCATAAATTATTGATAGGGACCACTTTATTATCTAATTCTTGTTGAGAGTCATAAAACCCTTCAAAAACAGAATTATCAGCTAATAAATCAGGATTTAATACATATTCAGTCCCGTAATAATCTGCATCTTGAAGAGAAGAATAGATTCCACTTAAGACCCCTTGAGCTGATCCAGTGTCAACTATGGCGGATTCGGTAGGCAATGATGTTTGAAGCTCTGGTTCTAAAACATCACAAGAACTGATGGTCACACAAACTATTAATATAAAATATACTTTTTTCATCATCTTCATCAATTAAATACCAATGCTTAAACCTAAAACCAAACTTTTGGTTTGGGGGAGTGTCCCAAAATCATTTCCAGCTTGCCTCAAATCTCGTGCATTTTGGCTAACTTCTGGATCTAATCCAGTGTAATCGGTAAAAGTCAATAGATTTTGACCTTGAACATATAATCTCAATCGATTGAGATTTAATTTATCAGTAATACTAGAATCAAAATCATAGCCTAGTGTCACTGTTTTAAGTCTTATGAATGAACCATCTTCAATCCATCGGGATGAGTATTCTCGCCAATTTTTCTTGGTCAACGAAGCTCTGGGAATATCGGTTTGATCTCCCGGATTTTTCCAACGTTCTTTGGCTAAAACATGATTGTTTCCGTCCGGCAAAACAAAAGAGCCAGACAGCCGATTAAATCCGAGGTTTTCATAACTGGCTCGACTATGGTTGAATATTTCTTGTCCCATGATAAATTGGAAAACGACATTTAAATCAAATCCTTTGTAACTAAAGGTAGTACTGGAACCTCCAAAATAATCGGGACGTGCATTTCCAACAATAGTCCGATCTCCATTATTAATTTTTCCATCCCCATTAATATCTTTCCAGCGGATATTTCCAGTTTGAGGATCAACCCCATCATGATCGATGAGGTAAAAAGTACCAATTGGATGCCCTTCACTGAGAACATGTGAATCAGAAACGACTTGATTATTGACAACTAAACTTTTGATTTCATTGGTAATAAAAGAAATATTGAATGAACTATCGATTGTCAAATCACCGAATTCTTTTTGTCCACTGATTGCAAATTCTAATCCCCTATTCTCGACTTCTCCAATATTATCATTAACAGATCCAAATCCAGAAATTCCAGGTATTGGACGATTAAGCAGTAAATCATCAGTCTGCTTGACAAAGTAGTCTGCAGTGATATTGACTTGATTCTTAATTCCCAAATCAACACCGATATTGAATTGGGAAGTACTTTCCCAACTTAAATTTTTATTACTCAACTGGATAGGGACTAATGTAGCAGCAGCTCGATAAGAACCAATTCCATAGAGACCTCTAGAAGCAAAATTGCCAATACCTTCTTGATTTCCTGTCACGCCATAACTTGCTCGCAGTTTTAAATTGGATATGATATTGGAATCTTGTAAGAAATCTTCTTCACTGGCTCTCCAAGCAAAAGATCCTGAAGGGAAAAATCCAAATCGATTATCCGAACCAAATCGTGAAGAACCGTCAGCTCGTCCAGTTAAGGTAACTAAATACTTATCATCAAATCCGTAGTTAAAACGGAAGTAGTAGGAAGACAATCCCCAACGAGTGCCACTTGTCGAACCTGTGGTCACACTTGCGGCAACCGCTAACTTGACAAATTGATCGCTAGGAAATTTTTGTGCGTTGATATCAGAAAAATTTCTATCCGAGGCTTGAAAGGATGTTCCTAAAATAGCATTCAGTCGATGTCTGTCACCTAAGTCTGGAGTAAACGTGAAATAGTTTTCGGTAATCCATGTAAAATCTTCTAGTGAATCATAATATCCCAATCCATCAGCCTCTGCTCTAGATGATTCTCTAGAAATCATCGGTGTGTATGCCTCATCAACGACACTAGTGTAATCGATAGAGGTCGAATGTCTAAATTGAATGGCATCAGAAAATGTCACTTCAGCAAAAATAGTTCCCAATCCCCTAGTGGTTCTAGTGAATCGACTGTATTGTTCGGCTATCAAAAGAGGGTTGTCCAACATCCACCAACCGAAATAATCGAAAGGATTGGCATAAGACCCATCCTCTTCTCTGACGGGCATTAGTGGATCGCCTGCAAGTGTGTTGACGACCACTCCATATAAAGAATTGTCATTGATTGTTCTATCCGAAACCGTTCTACTGACCATGACATTGGTTCCGATATCGAGCCAATGGTTGATTTTCGAATCTAAATTCAGGCGAGCACTAAATCGCTTAAATCCTTGTCCGATCTGAACGCCCTCTTGATCAAAATAAGCAAGGGATGTAAAATACCGGGTTTGGTCATTTCCTCCAGTGAGCGAAATATCGTGACTTTGAATGGCAGCGGTTCGAAAAATAGCACCATACCAATCGGTCGTTTTTATTTCAGGATCATCGGGATCAAAACCCCATTGATCTGAAATATAATTTTCACCATAAGTAGTCCCTAAATCTCGATCATCTTGGAGCGCTGCATCATTCATCAATTTCAAATGTTCCTGAGACGTGAACATATCGATGACATTGGTGACTTCCTGAAATCCGTAATAGGAATTGACTTCGACTCGAGGCGTCTCCGATTTCCCTCTTTTGGTGGTAATCAATACCACACCATTGGCTCCTCGCGAACCATAAATCGCCGTGGCGGATGCATCTTTTAGTATTTCAATGGATGCAATATCGGTTGGGTTGATATCAGCCAACGAATTTGTTTTTTGTCCTCCAGAAAACAAAGCTGATAAATCTTCAGAAATCATTGGAATCCCATCAATGACATACAAAGGTTCACTACTGGCGGTTAACGAAGTGCTTCCTCTAACTTGAATAGACAATCCAGCTCCAGGAGTCCCCGATGGTGATGAAACAAACGTTCCGGCAGCTCTACCCTGTAGAGCGGCATCCAAACTTGAAACAGGTAATCTAGCAATATCTTCTCCATCGATACTGGCTAGAGAACCCGTTAAATCAGACTTTCTCTGAAGACCATATCCAACACTCACAACGACTTCAGTAAGCTGCTGGGTGTCTTGTTCTAATGCAATATTAACTTCAAGTGATGATCCAACAACGACCTCTTGTGTTAATGAACCGATATAAGAGAATACCAAAATATCTCCTTCTGAAGCCGCAATCGAAAAGTTTCCGTCAAAATCTGATTGAGTTCCTTGATTTGTTCCTTGAACAACTATGTTTACTCCAGGTAAAGGATCTCCAGAAGTTGATTCAACAACTGTTCCGGTGACCTGTTGTGCATGAGTAAAAAATACCCCCCCCCAAAGAAACATTAACAAGAAACGCATCAAATGCTTAATTGATTGATTTGGCATATAAAAAATGGTTAGGTTTCGAATGAACAACGCGGACCGATTTCTAAATGAGACAAAATGTAGAAATGTTTCAAGGCAATTCATAGGTTAAAATATTTTCAGAAACTCAGAAAGATCAAAGTTAATTCACATGCGTACCAAAGTTTAAATATTTTAATAAGGAATGAACAATTTTAAAAAATCGTTATTTAAAGTGAAATAAATCTAATAGATATTTAAATAAAAAAGCAATCAACTACTTTTTTTGTAATGAATTCCTAAATATCTTCAAAACAACTAATGACCTCAAAAATCAAATTTTAGGAGGTTCAATACTTTCTTGGAGAGCCGTTTTAAAAATTTTTAAAGATTGGATGATTTGTTGATGAGTTACAACCAGAGGCGGAATCCATCGAATGGTATTTGAATGAGTCCCACAAGTCAATAACAATAATTTTTGTTCGAAACAAAAGGATTGCACTTTTTTGGCTATTTCAGGGTTACTAAATTCAACTCCTACCATCAACCCTAATCCTCTGACATCATGGACAGATGGGTATACATCGCTTAGCTCTTGGAGTCGTTGTCGTAAAAAAGTGCCTTGAAGTTGGGCATTTTCAATTAAATTTTCTTCGATGAGGACATCGATTGTTTTGATGGCTACTGCAATGGGAATCAAACTACCTCCACCATAGGTTCCGCCGTGGGCTCCTGGTGGCCATTGTGACATTAATTCTTTGGAGGCCCCAATGGCTGAAATGGGTAATCCACTACCCATGCCTTTGGCCATGACCAAAATATCTGGTTTGATATCGGCGTATTGATGACAAAAAAACTTTCCAGTTCTGCCAAATCCACTTTGGACTTCATCAATGATGAATAAAATATCATTGTCATCGCAAATTTTTCTCAACTCCCTAAGAAATTTCATTGGAACAGGCTTATAACCTCCCTCTCCAAGTACCGGTTCGATGATGATGGCGGCTACTTCGGAAGGATCAGTTTGACTCTCGAGTAAATGTTGAAGTTGATCGATGCAGTAATCAATCGTAGATTGTTCGTCCATTCCAAAGTCACCCGGGTATGGAAAAGGAGCTATAAAAATTCCTGCAGGTAAAGGTTGGTATCCCCGACGATATGCCGTATTCGAAGTGGTCATGGCCATTGTCAGATGAGTTCTGCCATGAAAGCTGCCTTGAAAAACAATGATATTGGGACGTTGGCTAGCAAATTTCGCCAATTTTATAGCGGCTTCTGTGGCTTCAGCACCACTGTTCGAAAAGAAAAATTGATCAATTGAATCGGGAGTGTGCTCATTGAGTTTTTGAGCCAATGCTTTTGTCAGTGGAGAAAGCATACAGTTCATTTGCGCAAAAAGCAAATCCTTCGATTGTTTTTGTATGGATTGAACAATTTGAGGATGGCAATGGCCCGTATTGGTCACGCCAATCCCGGAAGTAAAATCCATGTATTGGTTACCTTTTGCATCATGTAAATAAGTTCCTCGACCTTTGACGGGGTAAAAGTCCGCCAGTCGAGACCATACAGTCGATAAATGTCCTAATTCAATCCCTTGCGACATCACATGAAACTTCCATTAATAGTTGAGCCACACCGTTTTTTCTTGTGTGTATAAATCAATGGCACTTTTCCCCATTTCTTTGCCGATGCCACTGTCTTTAAAACCACCAAAAGGAACTGCAGGAGAAAATTGATCCCATCCATTAATCCATACAGTCCCAGCTTTCACATCATTAGCAAACTGTAGCGCCTTAGAGTGACTTTGTGTCCAAACGCCAGCTGCCAATCCATAAGGAGAATCATTGGCGCGCTGAATCACTTGATCATAGGAATCAAATGAAGAGACCACCACCACAGGGCCAAAAATTTCTTCATTGACAATTTTCAAGCGGTCATTTTGATGTGAAAAAATAGTAGGTCCCATAAAATAGCCATCTTTTAGGTGCTTATCATTTAAACGATGCCCACCACAAATGAGTTCAGCCCCTTCATTTTGTCCGCTTTTGATATAATCCATGACATGTTTGAATTGCCCCTGATCGATTAAAGGACCCAAATCTGGATTTTCTAATCCGTGACCGATGCTCAGTTTTTTGGATTGCTTGATCAGTTGGTCAATGACTTGATCGAAAATGGTTTTTTGAATAAAAACGCGAGAACCTAAGGTACATTCTTGCCCCGTATTATAAAAGCTTGACCAATGAAGACTTTGAGTCACTTTTTCTATATCAGCATCAGAAAAAATCACATTAGGTGATTTTCCTCCCAACTCCAAAGACACTCTTTTAAGGGTACTATGTGCGTTTTGTTGACTGATGAACTTTCCAGTTTTTGTCGACCCCGTAAAGCTGATTTTATCTATTTGTTGATGCCTTACTAATGCGATGCCAGTCGGGTTTCCATTGCCAGTAATGATATTGACGACCCCTTTTGGAAAGCCAGCTTCTTGGATAAGTTTTCCCAAATAAAGCGCCGAAAGCGATGTTTTTTCAGAAGGCTTTAAAACACAACAATTCCCACAGGCCAAAGCAGGGGCTAGTTTCCATGATGCAATCATGAGAGGAAAATTCCAAGGGACAATTAATCCAACAACGCCTAATGGCTCTTTTTGAGTATACACAAGAGCATCTTTTGAAACAGGATAGGTAGCTCCTTCAATTTTGGTAGCCCAACCAGCATAATATCGGAAATGATGGATGCAGGCATCCATATCATACTGGGCTTTGCTTAAAGGTTTTCCATTATCAAGAGTTTCCAGCTCCATCAAGGTTTGTTGATCTCTTTCGATAAGATCGGCCAATCGAAACATTAAAGATGCTTTTTCAACTGCCGATACTGTTTTCCAATGATTTTCAAAGGATTTGTTGGCGGAATCAACCGCATGGTCGACATCACTACTTTCAGCCAATGGAATTTGTGAAATCTCTTGGTTATTCGATGGATTGATGGCCGCAAAATATTGTTTGTTTAGAGGTGCCACCCACTGTCCATGAATCAAAAGTTTTTTGGGTTCTTTTAAAAAGGCTATTGTTTTATCTGATAATGTGAAAGAATGAGACATCTAGGTTTTGTTTGAAGATAAGTGATCGATATAATGTAGAATAGACCAAAGTAGAACATTGGCTCCATTGACAGCATCTGTTTTTGTAATGGATTCTCTTTCATTATGCGAAATCCCATCTTTACAAGGAATGAAAATCATGGCTGTGGGCGTTACTTTAGAAAGATAAACTGCATCATGTCCTGCGCCACTGACCATTTCTAAAGAACTTAATGCCAATGAACGGGTCGCCTTTTTAATCGCCTGGATGCATTGTAAATCAAAGGCTATTGGAGGACAATGCCATATTTCTTGGATTTTGATTTCTAAATCGGTTGAATTTTGACATTCTTTAATGATTTGGTTCACACCATGATGCATCTGAGTTAAGATATCTTTATGAGGATGCCTTATATCGATGGCAATTGAAACGGAGTGAGGAACGGTATTTTGACTTCCTGGGACGGTATTCATTTTCCCAATCGTCAAGCGAGCATCTTCCCCAAATCGGTTGCTTAAATTATAGAGTGAGGTCAAGATGGTTGGTAATATTCTAATGGGATCTTTTCGCATATTCATGGGAAAAGGACCGGCATGCACTTCTTGCCCTTTAACCGTTAATTCATACCATCTAATCCCTTGGACCCCTTGGACAATACCAATCGATTTTTTTTGTTTGTCTAAAATCGGTCCTTGTTCAATATGTAATTCAAAATATCCAGAGCACTTTCTATTGTATGGAATCTCTCTGCCTAAGTAACCAATTTTTTCAAGAGCCTTTTTAATGGTCATCCCATTTTCATCGGTTCTGTTATGGGCATAATCGAGTGAAAACACATTTCCAAAGACGCCAGATGAAATCATGGCCGGTGTAAACCGAGCTCCTTCTTCTGAAGTCCAAGACACCAATTCTAGTGGATATTCTGGCACGTAGTTGTTTTCGATTAAGGTTTCAATTAATTCCAAACCGGCCAGGACCCCCAATGAGCCATCATATTTACCACCAGTGGGTTGACTGTCTAGATGACTACCAAATAAAATGGGTGGGAGCGTATGATCCAACCCTTCCAAACGGACGAATATGTTTCCCATTGAATCAACTCGAGTTTGACATCCCATGGACTTTGCCCACTGAATGAACAAATCTCTACAAAGCTTGTCCTGGTGGGTTAAAGCCAACCGATTGACACCACCATTAGGGGTAGCTCCAATTTGAGCCATGGTATGAATTCGATTCCAAAATCTTTGGCTATTTATCCTTAACGTTATCAAAGAGATTTGAAATTAAAGCAAAATACAGATAAGGTATCTTAAAAAAGTGTCATGTTGAACTCGTAAGTGCAACATGATCCTGATTGGATTTTGCTTAATTATCACTGCCAAATGCTTATTTGCAACTTCATTCAAAGTATCCATTTTTGCTTATCATCTGGCAATTGATTAATCTCCTCAACATGTAAAGTTTGTACAACCCTATACTTTCCTACAATTTGTTTGTTGCTCCATGTTTATAATTTGATCATAAGCTCTAACCAATTGTGATCCTGATTCTAACATCCAATTGAAGTAGTCTTCATACTTTTCTTTCCTGTCAAAATCTGCTGTTTTATAACAATCGATTCGATGAGTGTTTATCCCTTCTTGGGGCCATTTAAAATCGACATCGTTATCGACAAGAGTTGTGAAGTCTCTTTCTTGTTCGTGAAGACTTCGAAATAGAGATTCGTCGTATATAAGTAATTGTGCCACTACTCTGTTTCTAGATGGGATTCGACGAAAACATAATCTCACATTAATTCTCATATAACTTGCATTGAGATAGTTACGATGTGGAGTGTAAAATCTAAAATCCTCGTTTTCTTGTTTTGATACGTACTCTATGAATTTGTCGAAAAATTTGCGATGATCATTATTTGGACTATTAAGTTTTTGATCTCGTTTCCAATTATTTGGCTCAACAATTACATTGAATTTAGGCGCTTTTTTGGAGTTGTCAATCTTCCATACTTCAATCCTAACTAAGAAGAAGTTGATATCATTGCTCAGTTCATTCAACCATTCTATTGCATTTTGATGTTCCTCTTTAATATCCTTTACCACCCAAATAACAGAACTCGCATTAAATCCTGAAGCATAAACAATCAGCTGGCCTAAATGTCTTGTATCTGATGTCTCTAATTGATTTTCAATAATAATTGGGGTATCTGAATCAAATCTTTTAATGACAATATCAGCTTTAAATTCTCCTTGACTGTTGTCTTCGGGAATGATTTCTTCGATACCTCCAACATCCTCACCAACTTCTTCTAACAATAATTTAAGATTCTCTTGTTCAGCCAACCAAGGAGTAAAATCTTTGGCCTCATCTGGCCATATCTCTCTGATTTTTTCTTCTTTTACCAATTTTCCAAAATCTGGCATTTGTGTTTTCAATTTATTCATTTTTTTAATAACTATGTTTAACTCTTACGAACACAATACTCTCTATCGTACTTTATCTAAGCAACCTCTTAAATTTCCTTTTCTACTTTGACAGTGTTTGACCATCTAATGACAAAGATATAGGCGTAAAAATTCATTTCTTTTTCTTAGGCTTATTTGGAATATGTTTTTTGGGTAATCTATCAAAGTGTTTGAATTCTTTTTCAAGTCCTCCTATACTAAGAACGTGCTTGTCAATAATGGAAAGTAATACTTGTTTTGCTTCGCAAATTACTATATTGAAATTCGGATAACTAGACCAGCAAATATTGTCTTTTTTTGGATGAACAAATCCGTTTCTTAATTCCGATATCCCAAGTTCAATTGAGGAAAACCCTTCATGTTCACAAAATCTTTTGAGATGGTCAATTTGATAGTTATTTAATTCCATTTTAAAATGAGAGGTGAGCGTCTTTATTTTTGTTTTTTTTAACTTTAGCCAGTTGAATAATATTTCTATCCCTATTCTACATAATACTAAACTACCCTCAGCCATGCCTTCGTTTCTATTAGCCTCAATGTACCAATGAATAATATCTGAAAGAAATTGGGATTTGACTAAATCTGCTCTAACTTCATGTATTTTTTTGAAAAAAGGGGAGCTATATAATAATCTCTCATTAGCAAATCTAATTATCTTAGGAGTGGGTTCATAATGCTTAAAACTAGGTGGGTACGAGTGTTGTAAGCTGGTTGTTTCATCTATGTGCTCAAACTCAACAAGTGCTATCCCTACATGAGTTGATGACAAAAATCTTAGACTATCTACCAGTGTTTGTAGATGATTTTTAGCATCATAGTGAGAGACTAATGACTTAAAGTTTATAGAACCTTGATGAGTTACTACACTACCAACTGTGTTCTCTAATTTTTTTACTATTTCCTTTAAATCTTTTCTTGGTTCAATGAAAAAACCGCTTGTCTCTGATAACGAGGATTCCATCTTGTTACAAATAGGGAGATTACACAATGAAAAGTTGACGTTTTTAATTTTTTTGTCTGTATAGAATGGTGCTTCTTCAATTACGTTAGTTGACAAACACAATGATTTACCATACTTGACCGGTTTTTTTGAATTCTTTTTAATCCAAATATCGAGTTTGGCATTGGCGTTAAAATATTCAAATCGTATATCTGGTTTTAATTGGCCCACAAATTCTATTCTTGGATACGGTTGGAACACAATTATAATTTGACCATTCTTAATGATATCAACATTCCTTTTTTCTTCAGTTGGGGCTTTAAATAAAATATCTCCTTCATAAACAATTATTGATTCATTTACTTCTTTATACAGTGTTTTTCTATCTATTAAAGAGTGTTTCTTTTCCATTTATTTCAATTTTAAGCAATCTCATTTTTTACATAACAAGCCGAAAGCTTTTCTTTCTCCCAACTCACATACCAACCCTCTCTACTCGTATAACCAAATGGGTTATTATAAAATACAGATGAGTTTAACTCCATTTCGTCAATTAATTGCTAAATAAGCAGTTGATATTCGTTTGCTTGATTTAGAATTTCTTGAAATACAAATCTATCTCTTAATTTCACTTCGAGTTGATTTCTTTCTCTTTTTGATATGCTCACTATCAATTCATCAGTGGTTTGTCCAAACTGGCCAGTGACCATCCATGTGCCAAATAGCAAAGTTTATTGAGTATGGTAATCGACAAATGCTAGCCATCACTATGATAAGAATCACCTCATCAGCAATGGTTGATGCCCCATCGGTTTGAATCACTTCAAAATTAGTTTTCATTGATTTTAAATTTCGAACATAAAATCATTCATGCGAATGCATACTCTAGTTCATAAAATGCTCATTCTCCCGTTGTATCAATGTTTCTATCAACAAATTAATGAATTGATGCCCTTGATTTCTATTTATAAAACGCCAAATAGTTTTCCCATGGGCATTAAAAAACTTCAGAAAAATGGTCCGTTAAAATCAATCCCTTTATGTCTCATAGTTTCTGAAAAGTGGAGTGTGTAAAGCCTTTGCGCATCAGGATCTGAGATTTTAGACAGCTCTTTAATGATGCCATCGATTTATCCACTGTGGACCATCCCGTGATCTCTAAAATTTTACTGCACTCTTGATAGTACCGGTTTATTGCTAATAGGGTTTCTCTTATTCACCGATTTTCACGGTTTAAATATACCGTAAAATAACCACTTTTTTCTGAGTTCCTTTTTTGCTAATGCCCGTATTCATTAGCATTCTATCTCTCCTTGATCGGATGGAGGAAGGTTTTTTACGGTTTATAAAAAGAATTCCTCGATTCGTTGAACGATCTCGCGAGTCTCCGTTTCAAGGAATGATCCCCTAAAACAGCTTAAAAAGAGGATATTTTGTTGCTGGTGATGGTTTTTCATCTTGTTTTACAGATTTGTTTTCTCTTGATCACTTGTTAAATAACCGTCAATGAGACCCCTTCATTATTTCCAAAAACCCCGACTGACCGCTCACAAACGATACGAAGCGCTCCGCATGTATTTTGCCGACAAGGCCTCGCCTCATGAGGTGGCCAAGACTTTCGGATACCAATACCGAGCGTTCACTTCTTTGGTGACTGATTTTAAGCCAGTGCTTCCATCGGATCCCCTCCAAGAAGACCCATTCTTTGTGACCAAGAAAAAGGGAAGGCCCTCTTCGATGGATCCGCCGGCACTCGTTCAAACCATGGTTGGCTTCCGAAAACACGATGATTCGGTTGAAGAGATCAAAGGAAAGCTAGACACCGCTGGTGAAAAAGTCTCCGAACATACGATTGATTCGATCTTAAAAAAACAAGGCTTTGCCCGCTTGCCCAAACGGAGCCAAAAAGTCCAACGAGAGCGTCCCCATCGGGTGATCACCGCTCCCAAGAGCGAAGCCCTTTCTTTGGTGAAGGAAGAAAGGTTCCAAACCGCTGCCGGTGGTGTGTTGTGCTTTCTGCCGTTGATCGGTCATCTGGAGCTGGATGTCCTCATCGAACAAAGTCGCTATCCGAAAACCCAGACCATCTCTCGTGTGTCATCGATTCTCTCCTTTCTAGCCCTCAAATGGAGTCATTTCAGGCGTTACCCTGCGGATGATCTTTGGTGTATGGATCGGGGGCTGGGTCTTTTGGCGGGATTAAATCACTGACCCAAGGCCCCTTGGTTTTCATCCTATTCGAGCCGGATGACTTTAGCGATGAATCAGGATTTTTTGAAAAGGATGCATCATTGATGGAAACAAAAGTCTCTTTATCGCGATACGACCCACTTAGATGTCACGACCATTCCCTATGGGGGCGATGAGACGCATTTAGAAAAGCACTGGTCGGGTAAGCGGAACAAAGTGTTAGCCGGGAGGCAGGCCATGCTGGCTCAAGATGCGGCCACCGGCATCATCTGTTATGGCCGGGTCGGGGTCACGCATCCGGAACAAAACGAAGAAGTCTTACCGTTTCTAGATGTTTACCGATTGGAAAAAAGGGTTGCCCATCCGTTGCGTTATGTGGTGTTTGATAGCCCATTCACGAGCTATGAAAATCGATCGCGTTTGGATGATGATGGGGTGTTCTTTCTGACCATCCGTCGGCGGGGAAAACAAATGATCGATCGCATCGCTCAGCTGCCCAAAACCACTTGGAAAACCATACGCGTGGAGCGGTCTGCTCATCAAAAGCAAACCCTCCGGGTGCATGATGAGTCCGTCTTTTTGAGAGGGGATGATCAAGACATCCGACAGATCATCATCACGGGGCATGGCAAGACAAAGCCAGCCGTCATCATCACCAATGATGTTGAAAAACCCGTGGCCCAAATCGTCCAAATAGATGCTCGGCGGTGGTTGGTCGAAAAAGCCATCAGGGAACCGATCGAATTTTTTCATCTCAATCGGGTCTCTTCTTCGATGGTCATCAAAGTCGATTTTGATTTGACGATGAGTCTCTTGGCCTATAATCTCTACCGATTCATGGCCCATCAATTCGAAGGCTTTTCCAGGGCGACGGCGCTCACCTTGTACGAAACGTTTTTGGCCCATCAATTCGAAGGCTTTTCCAGGGCGACGGCGCTCACCTTGTACGAAACGTTTTTGGCCCATCAATTCGAAGGCTTTTCCAGGGCGACGGCGCTCACCTTGTACGAAACGTTTTTGGCCCATCAAGCGGAAGTCAACATCCATCAAGAAGGAATCAAAAGCTCACTCAAAAAAAAGCGACATCTCCCCTTACTCTTAGAAACCATGAATCAGTACGAAGACTTAAAATATCACTTCCTAAATAATAAAAAAATAGCGTACCTCGGGGCTTCCTATACCTAGATTTTTTACGGTCTATTGTTCACAGTGAAAATCGGTGTTATTTACAAAATTTTTAAATACGCATGAATCTATCTCCTATCAATTTTTAATATAAATCAAATACCACAACACTACCGATGCCATGATCATGAGCCATAAACCAACCATCGGAAAAATAAAAATGGAATTCATTTTTTCATGTTTTGGTGTTCATGGTTTGCACACATACAGTTTTCACCAAACCCTATTATAAAGATAAGACGTGGACATCAAAATGTTACGCTTTTAAGGATATAATAGGGAATTATACGCTTATTTTGACATAGGTTTATTCGGCTTCGGTTTGATTGTTTTTGGTGATGTTTTGGTCCCTAGTCGTATCATCGCAGCCGCCATTAAATGCAGGTGTACGGGAATATCGTTTTTTGGTAAGTGTTCGTGTGGTCGTTTTTCATGGAGCCTTTTGTTCTGTACCTCAAAAGTAACCATTATGAGATGAACCCCATCAATTGATAGGTTCTTAAGCGTTTATTATTTTTTTTCTTTTGGCTTTCCCATCGATGGTTGATCTGTCCGATGTGCTGTGGTCTGACACATCAGAAGCCCCATTTGATCCAGTAACGTTTTCCCCTTGTGATGATGTTTCCATGTCAGTTCATGGAGGTAACTCTGTCAATGTTGGCGACTCCACCAATGATGAGTGCCTTTATAAGATCGCTTCACTCTAGCCCAAAAGGATTCGATGCCGTTGGTGTGAATCGTTCCATCGACAAACTCTCGTCGACTATGGCAAACGACGCTATGATTCCTATTCATGCCTCGATAGCAACGGGCTTCATCGGTGTCGATCACCGCCTCTTGTGTTGTCTGTTCATGGATGAAGGCATGCATCGTTTCTTGATCGGTGTGATCGACGGCTTTGGCGATGATTTGGTTCGTTTCTCGGTGCAATGCCCCAATAACAGGAAATTGGCCAGAACTTCCTCTCCCCAAGCCAAACAACAACATCCGCTGATGTTTGGACCTATTCTTACGTTGTCCTCCCATATAGGTTTCATCGATTTCGACGGTTCCACTAAACTGATTCAAAACCGTCAAACACACGGCTTGCATCCGTTTTTTCATCAACCAAGCCGTGGCTTGTCTCACCCCAAGCTCCTTGGCCATAACGGTACTGGCATAACCCTTGGGTTGGCTGAGAAACAAGTAGATGCCGATGAGCCATTTTTGCAATGGTATCGATGATTTTTCCATGAATGTTCCCGTACGAACACTAAAATATTGGCGACAGGGTTGGCACCAATAAGGCTGTGGCTTTCGATTCGTTGTCTCAGTGATCTCACCAGAACCACATCGGGGACAGGATACCGTATCGCCCCATCGGCAGCGTTCGATCCATTCCATGGACTTTTGTTCATTCGGAAACAGATGAATGATATCCATGATCGATAAGTGCTGACTCATAACGTCAATTTTCAGCTAGGATATAAACTTATGTCAAATTAAACGTATAATTCCCTTTTTTAAAATCAATGGTAAGGCTTTCTCGAATCTATTCCAATTGGATTATCTATTTAAGAAAACCAATTCCCAAATGGATTTTTTTTCTATCTCTTTTATTGGCTTTTGGAATCCCCATTCATTTACTTCCTTCTGAGTTAAAACAAGACAATTTACTTTCTGACATTTACAATCATACACTGGGGAATGATTGGCTTCACTCTCAAATATTTCAAAAAGTTGAAAAGTGGGTTGGAGGAAGTCTTTGGTTATTTAGTGAACGTGTGATCAATAAATCCTATAGAAACACTCCTGAGCGTACACAACTCAATGTCAGTGGTATTGTAACCCCCCATGACGGAATTATAGCAATTAAATCAAGGAGTCAAAAAAGTAGAGCGCTTGCTGGATCATTATCCTGAAATTGACTTTTATGAAACTCGAATTTCAAGTAATCGTCGAGCCGAAATTCGAATTTATTTTAACGAGGATCATGAGGCTGGATACTTCCCATTTCAACTAAAAAAAGATATTGAATCTTTAGTACTAGAAATTGGATCCATTGGCTGGAGTGTGACTGGAGTTGGTAAATCCTTTTCGAATGCCAATTTTTTTGATTTGAAATATGAGTGGATCTTTTTAGCTGGTTATGATTATGATCGTTTGTATGATTTTGCTGAAGAATTAGTCGAAAAAATTGTTGAAGAGTCAAATGGTAGAGTTCGAGATATTGGCATCAGTTCCAACTCTTTCAATGCAAGAATTGCTGAATCTGAAGAATATGAATTGAATTTCGATCATCATCAATTAGCATTACTCGATTTATCCATATCTGATGTGTTCTTTTCTATTGAAAATAAATGGCTTTCTCAATCACTACCTTTCATTGTCAATGAAAATCCATATCAAAAGGTCCATTTAGTTTCTGATCTCAATGAGTCTTTTGATACATGGAATTTAAACCATAGCCCTTTATCGGTTAATGATCGATATTTTAAAATACATGATATTGGGACATTGATCAAAAAAGAATCTCAAGAAAACATAAGAAAGATCAATCAACAGTTTCAATTATTGATTTCATATAATTATTTAGGGCCAAATGAGATGGGGCAACGATTTAAAGACAGAGTAACAAAAGAATTTATGGCCTCTTTACCCATAGGATTTGGAAATCCTATAAGAAATAATTACAGCTGGAGTGCCAAGAACCAGGAACAATATCTTTATTTGTTTTTGATCGCAACAATCATATTTTTTATCTGTGCGATTTTACTTGATTCCCTAAAAAACCAGGTGTTATCTTGGGTATGATCCCCATTTCCTTTATTGGAGCATTTTTTACTTTCTACATTTTCAAAATCAATTTTGATCAAGGTGGTTATGCTTCACTAATCCTATTGTGTGGTATCAGTGTTAATGCAGCCTTATTTCTTTTAAATGATTATCACCGTTTGAAAAGTGAATTTCCCGAAAAACCAAATAAGATCCTTAATTTCAAAGCTTTCAACCAAAAAATCATTCCGATCGTATTGACAATTCTTTCAACAATCGTTGGCTTGGTTCCCTTTCTTTGGGATGGAAAAAATGATGTGTTTTGGTTTTCGTTTGCAGCTGGTGTGATTGGAGGCTTGATATTTTCAATGATTGGCATCTTGTTTTATTTACCTTTAATGATGATAACAAATGAAAAGCTTTTCAAACCAAATGAAGCATTGGAACATACATCAGGGATAGGGTCTAGCACCTCGATATGTTACTTCTACATTTTTTAATCTCAAGACCCTATCTCAATTTGTTTGGAATTAGTTACTTAGGGATACTCATTGAGTTCCTTTAGATTCGACTTTAATGATTGCTTCAGATAGTTGATCCGGTCTTTGATTTTATTTACCACTATCAAAAACTGTGAGATAAATTTGGGGCTTATATACCTGAGCGCCCAAAGGGTGATTCTTTTGGAAAATAAATATCTTTGACGCTCCAACGAGCAAATGAATCAAATGGCTACAGGGCTTGAGGGAAAGCGATTGACCTATCAAACGTTGATAAGGAGTAATCCGAATTATCAAACTATGGGATAGTTATAAATACCTGTTATGGAGCGATTTAAATACCCCCCCCCGATTCTGAACAGAATCGAGATTACTGCACAAATAAGCCTGTAAATTTTTCCAAGCCTGAAGAACATGTTCGACAGGATACTGAGAAATGGTTGGTATCTGAGTTGAATTATATCCGCGAAAACGTTGATATAGAGTGTCGGATTAGAGTGGGATCAAAGCGACTGAAAGCAGACATTGTTGTCTTAAGTTGTGAACGTGGATCAGAATTGGATCAACATAAAGATATTGTTGGGATTGTTGAATGTAAACAATCCACTATGGAAGCAGCCGAGGAGCAATTAAAATCTTATATGGCTGTGTCATCGTCTTGTGAGTGGGGCGTAGCAGCAACAAAAGATGCAAGGAAATTTTATCGCAGGTTACATGGAGGAGAAATAGAACGAATTCATGCCATTCCACCTTTTGGAATGTCTATCGATCAAGCTGCGAGACTCAAAAAATCTGACTTGAAGCCTACTGTTAACCTGAAACTTCGATTTAAAAGTATTCTTTTTCATCTTTACTCCAACACCAATATTCAAAGCAGAACTCGTTTGTGCAATGAAATGACCAAGATTTTGTTTTGCAAGATTTATGATGAGCGCTTGGAATCTGATATACCAATTTTCCAATGCACACCGGGGAAAACATATGAGGAAGTCAAACAAGACATTCAAGACAAACTTTGGAATCAGGTTCTTTTTGATTTGGGCTCCACTGACGCTTTTCAAGCCAAAGAAGAAATTATATTAGACGCCAATTCAGTCGCTTATGTGGTGGGAGAACTTGAACGAGTGAGTCTATTGAAGACAGACCATGATGCGATTGGAGCTGCTTTTGAAGTTTTTGCTGAAAGATATTTTATTGGAGAGAAGGGAGAATTTTTTACTCCCAGGGTAGCTGTCAAAAACGCAATTAAATTTCTTGATCCAAATTATTCAGATACAATTATAGATCCTGCCTGTGGTTCAGGCGGGTTTCTCATACAAGCTCTTGAGCATGTGTGGGGGAAAATTAAGGCATTGGAAACAGATAAACAATGGAAGACAAAGCATGCACCCGACTATATCTTTGGTATTGATAAAGAACCAGATTTAGTCAAAGTTGCTCGCTCTTATATGGCCCTGATAGGAGATGGTCATACTAAAATTGTCGATGCTGACTCCTTAAAACCTATTGACAAATGGAGCGAACGCTCAAGAGTTACATTAACAGATAACGCTGGTCAATTAAAAAAATTCGATATTGTGGTCACTAATCCTCCATTTGGATCAAACATAAAAGTGACGCATAATTACATTCTCAAGAATTATGAGCTGGGGTATCTATGGAAAAAAAAAGAGAATACTAATCGTTGGAAAAAATCCAATAAAGTTGTTCCGACAGATCCGCAAATTCTTTTTCTTGAACTTTGCATTAAGTTACTTAAAGACGGAGGTACTATGTGCATAGTTCTTCCCGAGAGCATCTTTGGAAACCCAACAGAAGGATATGTTCGACAATGGTTGTTAGACTATACAACGATACTTGCAGTATGGGATTGTCCACAAACGCTGTTTCTGCCCCACACAAATACAAAAACATGTATGCTGTTTTTGAAAAAAGAAAAAACAAGCACGCAAAAAATATTGATGAGCCATCTTCAAAAGGTTGGTCATGACCAGCGAGGTGCTGAAATTGTGAAAAATGGTGGGGTGGATGAAGATTTTTCGTTAGCAGTAGAAGATTGGATCAATCAACCGATTGACCAAGAGCTTACTTGGCGAGGAAAGGTTAGCCATTTTGTGTGCTCTGATAATTTAGATATAGAAAATAGGTTGATCCCAAGAGATCATTTTTTGAAGGATCATTCATATTCTCGTGAATGTGCATTAGGAGATCTTCTAGATAAAGGGCTCATAACGGTCAAGACGGTTCCCTGTGGTGTTAAGCAAAGGGAATATTCTGAAACAAGTAAAATCTCATTTTTAAGGACTTCGGATATTGGGTTTTTGGAGTTGAGGCTTCCTTTGAAAAGGATTTCTTCAGAAATTTATGAGAGAGAAAAAAACAAACAAGATGTTCGGGCTTTTGATATATTGGTAGTAAAAGATGGAACATTGCGAATTGGAGAAACAGTAATGCTATTGGAGGATGATGTAAATGTTGTTCTTCAGGGCCATTTCTATAAAATTCGTGTAACAAATGTAGACTTACTAAATCCATTTTTTCTCTATTGGGCTATGGTTCAGGCACATTCATCAATTCTTTCTAGGGCACTTGTACAAGTTACATTGTCTTCCATTACAATTGATCGTTTACACCAGACGGTCATACCGTTTCCAGATAAAAAGCAACAAGATTCCATTGGAAAAGAAGTAGAACGTATCCTCCGGCAACGGAAGAAATTTCGCAGCGATTTCCAAAACATTACTCTGATTTAGGATTGCTTAGCCGCGTAAATTTCGGCATTTTCGTGTATAATCCCCATTTAAAAATAGAATTAGAAACAGAGATGAACAACTTGAAAAATCAGTAATCGTCCTTAAAACATTTTCTTTTCCCTTTCAATCGTATTAGGATTAATGGTTAACTTTATTTTTTATGAAAACCAAACCAAAATCTAATCCTCATGGACGTCCTAAAACCAGAAATATATTAAACTTGTCTCAATCAATCCCGTCTACGCCAGAAGAGTTAACCAAGTTTTTATTCTCCACGCCTCCTAATAAGGTGCGGTAATTTCTTTTTTTTGACTCCCTTTTGGGCACTCAGGTATATTAAGCCCCATAAATTTCGTAGTTAATTTATTAAATTATTATCTCTTTTATCGGTCAATCTTGGACTAGCCATTGGTTTGTTAAATTGATTATAGAAAAACACACTGATTAATATCTTCTATGAATTTATCCATCTCACCTAAACTTCAAGAATCCATCGAAGATGATAATCTAGTTGTTTTCGTAGGTGCAGGAGTTTCCATGCCTCCACCTTCAAATTTACCTTCATTCAAGAAACTTGCAGAAGAAATCTGTAAATCTGAAGTTAAACCAGAATTTGAGGATAGAGAACTCGGTGAAAAATGTCGTTCTGGATTTAATGTCCATGCGAGATGTCAGAAAATAATCAATAATCCTGAAAGTAAACACACAGAGTTGCACGAAAATATTCTGAAGATATTTAAGACTGGGAACAAAGTCAGAGTTGTCACCACCAATTTCGACAATCACTTTTTCACTGCATTTAAAAGTGTGTTCAAAGATGAAAAACCAAAAGAATATCATGCTCCTGCTTTACCTATAGGAGATAGGTTTAAGGGTATAGTCCATCTTCATGGTTCTGTTGTTCAGAACTGCAAAGAGTTAGTTCTAACCGATAAAGACTTTGGTGAGGCTTATTTGGCAAAAGGTTGGGCAACCAAGTTTCTCATTGATTTATTTTCTGAGTATAATGTTTTGTTCGTCGGTTTCAGTCATAAGGATGCTACTTTCACCTATCTATCGCGAGGGTTGAATCCATTGAAAACAAAAAAGAGATGGGTATTTAGACCAGACGATGAAAAATTAGATTATTGGAAGCATTTGGATATTGAAGTGATAACTTATCCAAAAGATCCATCAAACAGTAATAATCCTCATTGTAAGCTATCCGTTTATTTTTCAGAATGGGCAGAATATCAAAGTTTCAGTTTAAAATCAAAAATTAAAGGAGTTAAAAAAATCGGAAGCGAATTACCTCCTGAATCTGAACTAGGAAAGGGGCCTATAGAGATCTACCTTAGAGATAATAGTTTATTGAGAGCTTTGGTTGGAGCAATCAAAGATCCCGCATGGTTAAGTTGGTTTGAAAAGAATAATCATTTCAATAATTTTTTTGATGACTCTGTAAAACCACTTAATGAGAATCAAAGAATATTGGGAAATTGGTTAGCTGACAAAATACGAGTGAGACATCCAGATTTATTATTTGGCATGATTTATCGGAAGAACACAAAATTAAATGGGGAGTTTGCATGTATGTTGGCTCGTAGTCTTTGGCAACAAAAGAGAAAAGATCGCTATTTCTCACACTGGGTGTTCCTTTTAATTTCCAGTGGTAAATTAAATATTTCAATTTACGCTCGTCTTTTAGAAAACTGTTCAATACCAAAAAATCAAGAAGTAGCCCTGAGATTATTCGAAATGATGACAGAACCGAAAATGATTTTGAAAGGAACTAGGCCATTTAATAAACACAACAATCATGAAGCCACGATTCATAATGACATTCTTAATTTAAAGACTGGATTTGATTTAAGGTGTTATAGTGATGCAAATGAAATAGGGGATACTTGGGGAAAAGTATTGTTACCAAATCTAAAATTTATTTACAATCCGCTTCTACGCATTTGTGAGGAACAGATTCATACTTCATATAGCATCCTTGCCATCATACAGAAACGAAAAAAAGCGTTCGATATTTTGAATTTTGATAGGAGTTCAATTGCTGAACATCGACAAGATAGAAATCCGTCGTACCCATATTTTTCAATTTTAGTCAATATATTAAGGGAAATCATCGAATTTTTGATGAATCAAGATAATCCCAAAATAGCAACATTACGCGAATCATGGTGGCATTCTCCTTATTTAATATTCAAAAGGTTGGTCATTTATTCTTACACTGTTGATCGAAAGGTAACACCAGATGAAGCCATCCAATGGTTAATCACCAAAAAATTAATTTTCAAAAAAGGATTCAAAAAAGAGGTTTTTGATTGTTTGACTCAATACTATAGTGGTAGTTCATCCATAGTGAAAAAACGACTCTTGAGAACTATAGAAGGGGGTAATAAAGGATCGGAAGCTAAAAAACTAACGCAAAACATGCTTGATTATCAAAAGTATCGTGTTTTGAAATGGTTATTTCGAGATGAAAAAAAATGCAATTTTTTGAACGATGCACTAAAACAAATAGAAATCGAGAACCCTGATTTCAAGGAAGAAAAACACCCAGAATTTGATTTTTACTTTGAAACAATTAAAGGAAAGAATCCAATAGAAAATTTCAATGATGAAGAAACCTTAGACAAACCATCACAGGATTTTGCAAAAACACTGATTCAATTTAGGATGAAATCCCCATATGATTTCTGGAGTTACTCGGAAGTGATTTCGACGCTATTTGTGAAAAATAGAGACTGGACCTATCAAATGATACAATTTCTAGGTTCAGCGAATGAACTCGATCAAGATGACTGGATTGCCATTTTTTGTAGATTAAGAGAAGCTTCACAATCAAATGATGCCTGGCAATACTTACTTCAATTAGTTGAAGAACTCCCTCAAAAGAGTGAAGTATACGGTGGGATTACAAATCTACTATATGATTCGATTTGGAAAAACAACTCACTAATTACTTCGAATGAAATTGAAAGAGCTGCATTATTAATACAAAAAGCGTGGCATTTGTGCAAACACGATAATGTAAGCCAGCAACTACATCGGAACTGGCTTGAAACAGCTCTGTGTCATGTTGGCGGTTGGATAGGTCAATTTTGGGTTCATTATTGTAGCTATCTTTATGAGAAGGATAAAAAAAATTGGACAGGTATTCCCCAGTTTATGAGGAAGATATTAGAAGAAGTCGTTAATGGGGAAACCCAAACACAGATTCATGCAAGAATAGCTATCACGCCTTGGTTGGCATTTTTTTACGAGTGGGACCCTGAATTTTCAAAAACAGTTTTTCTTCCCATGTTTGAATGGAATAAGGATTCAAAAAAGGCACAACAGACTTGGTCTGTTCTTTTGAATTATCAACGTGGAAGGTCATCTGCACTTGAAAAAATATTGATTCCATACTACAAAGAATTAGCCGTTAATATAAAGAGCATTCTCGAAGAAACGACAGAGAATATGAATAAATTTGATGAAAGGGCGTTAAATCATTTTGGATTCAATGTAGCTGCCATTTCCATTCATGAAGAGGCGAATCCATTAAAATCAGACTTGATTAATCACTTCTTACCCAGAATGCAGATACCATCTAGGATTGGTTTTTCACAATACATAAAACTTTTCCTCAAAGAATCCACAGATCAACATAAAGAGATGATTTGGAAATCTTGGCTTAAAGAGTATATTGATTTACGTATTGATGGAATTCCAACGCCACTCATAGCAGAAGAAGGAAACGAAATGATTGAATGGTGCTTGTATCTTGAAATTGTATTTTCTGAAGCCGTAGATTTATTAATAAAAGTAAGATGTGATAAGATATTGACTCATAAAATGATAAGTGTACTGAAATCATCGAATCTAATTGAAACAGAACCTCTCCATTCCTGTAAGTTGTTGCTTTTTTCGCTTGAACATCAAAGTTTTTTTATTCCTAAAGAACCTATTCTTGAACTCTATAATAAGTGGAAAGGCATTTTAAATAGAGGGAAAGACAAAACCTTCAGAAAATTTGAAGATCTTTTAATTAGACGAGGTATATTAAACTAATGGTAGTATCTCAAGTCTCTAAGCCGAAACTAATTAACACCGATTTTCGCGGCAAATAATAGACCGTAAGTCATCAGGGATGTCCCACTGGATTTTTTATTGCCAAGGAGCGGGTAGTCTAAATTCTTGAAATCATTCATTATTTCCAGTAGTATGGATAGGTTTCTTTTCTTTTTGAGAGTAACCTTCATCTGCTCTTTTTGGATGTTGCTTCTGCTTGATTGGCAAAGAACTTTTGAAACAGCGTTGGCTCTGTTGCTTTGGAAAAGCTTTCTCATGGACAGGCCATCAATCGTTAGCGATGGTAAGCTAGGAGAGGCATAATCCAAACAAAGTCGACTTTGATGACCATGGAAGATGACACCCGATTGAGATGAAAACATTCGATGAGTTCGCTGATGGGTTTTTCAAAGTCATTGGTGATGTCTCCCATAAGCGTTAACTTGTTTCAGACAATTCGAAATATTGTTCCATTTGATACGTTTGAATTGTTCTTCCATAAAGAATCATAGATGGATGTATCAAAACTAAAATAACCATCAAAATATAGTGCTCTAGAACATTCTATTTATTGAGAACTCATCCCACCAAAAAATCATTGTTTCACACAAATAATGGTAGAACCAATAAATTTTTAAGGAGCAACTGGTTAAATTACGATATGCCGTTCAAATATTATTATTTTAAAGCCCTCATTTGATTTCTAAAAGATTGAATAAAAATCCTATGCCAAGTAATGATTATTGGGTTAAGGATAAAGACCATTTGATACATCCGTATACTGATTTTCGATCGTTTCAGAAAAAAGGCTCTACCATTTTTGTATCGGGAAAAGATCATTTTATTGAAGATTATGAAGGCAAACGATATTTAGATGCCGTGGCTGGCTTATGGTGTGTCAATATCGGACATGGAAACCAAGAAATGGCCCAAAGTCTTGCCCTGCAAGCTTCTAAATTGGCTTATTACAATACATTTGGAGGAGCCTCATCGCCTCCAGCGGCAGAATTGGCTCACACCTTAGCTCAATATTCACCCAAACCAATCAATAAGACATTTTTTTCAACTGGCGGATCTATGGCTAATGATACAGCCATCAAAATCATTCATTACTATTTCAATCTATTGG
>JAPORT010000138.1:0-1552 GCA_026710085.1 Flavobacteriaceae bacterium
TTAAGTGAATAAACCAAATAAAATTACTCAGTCATAACCTCAATTAGTAATCAATTGGATTGACCTCACTATTCTTTTTCAGCTACACGGAATCCTATCATAATTAACCTTTTTTTGGGTCTGGACTCTATTATCCATGGTCACATCACAAAACAGTACATCCACTGATGCTTGAAGCCACTCTTTGATGATGTAGTGAAGGGGGGGCTTTGATGGCTTCAATACGGTCTTGATCGAGAAACCCATTAGGCATTAAAACTTTTCCGCGGGATATTCGGAGGATCCGTGATCCGCTAGGGCTCATGAATGCCCCCGCTTGCTTTGACCGGGCACCATCAATCGATGGTCAACCGCTTGGTGCCAAAACGGCTTGAGCGGTTTTTCGATGAGTGCCTAATACTAATTTGCATTTTAAATTACTTTTTAGCGTTAGGACAAAGTCTTATGTATTTCATAATGTATCTGCTTAGTTTAATGGCAATGAGAGGAGAATCAAGTAACACACAATACAGAACACAAATTGATATTAGTAAATTTAATTTGTGGTGATATCTGAAAATCTTGTCCCAACCCGAAGTTCTGAACCCAGTTCTTCAAAGTGCTTTTTTCCACAGTTTATTTTTGAACTTTCTATTCTTCTTAAATTTTCTTCGAAGAGATGGCCCTTACTTTCAACAACAAAAAATAATTTTTCCTCTCCATCTTCTTTCCAATTCACGACCCAATCTGGATTGTATGAACCTAACGGTGTTTGTATTTTAAACCAACTCGGAAGTTTTGCATAAACGGAAACATTTTCGCTATTCTCAAAATCATTAGTTAAGCTTCTTTCAATAGCTGAATCATAAATCACATAATCGTATGGAGATTTAGAACTTTCAATCATATTGCGTTTCAAGTATCCAAACAACTCCTCATTTTTAAATAACTCTTGACTGTAAAATTCCCCTCTACCCATTTTATGATATTTCAAACCATCCACTATGTGGTGTCTCATTTGTTCGTTGATTAAATCGATGCACCCTTCGATAAACTTCTGTGGATTAATCTTAAAGTATTCAAGTTTTCTTGTGCCCGTCAATATTTTAACAATAGATTGCCTTGTTAAGTTGGTTGCGTTTTGAATATAACTGATAATATCAGGTAACTTTTCAACTTGATTTTCATACATGTAATAATGCGTTTTTGATTCATCTACATCTAGTCCTCCAATATCAAAAATGACATGTTTTCTTTCATAAACGATTCTCCCTTTATTTTTCTTGAGATGTTTATCAATTGAATCAATGCATTTCTTTATCAAAGAATGCGAATCAAAATTGACCGAAAATGTTGTCTTATGCTTTACTCTTTCCCATAATTCTTGGAAATCTAGACATTCAATAATTTTTTCGTTGATTTTAACCTTTTTCTTTTTATCTGGATTGCTGATTGGGAGCTTACTAGCCAAACTTTTTAGCTTGTTGATTATTTGCTTTTTAATGTGTTCTTTATTTTTATGAAATGACTCAGGAATTTCAACATTGTTATTGAACAAAGCAATGTTTAATAA
>JAPORT010000138.1:2246-3966 GCA_026710085.1 Flavobacteriaceae bacterium
GTTGGATTCCCTTCATCATCATAACCTCTATAATTCATTACTCGATCAATAAAAAACAGACTAAGCACCTTGATACTCTTTTTATTTAAAATCATTTCTTTGTCAAGATGCTCTTCAATTGTTTTCGATATCATGACTCTTTTAATTTGTAGTTCATCAGCTTCACCAATCGACTCATGCAGTTTTATAACATCTTCCCTACTTGTGAAATCAATATATTCGTTTCCCTTCTCTCCATAAATATCCTTGATAATGTAGCCTTCATATTCATTTCTCTTCGTTATTTCCTCTAAATCTGTGTTCTGTCGCACTTTTTTTATTTTTCTTTTCACTGATCCTCTTTCAAAAACGTCCACTTCCACTTTGGCAATAGGCAATCCCTTGCTTAGAATGACTTCTTTTAACTTGATATAGACATTATTTCTATCCTCGCTTGCTTGTACAGAACCTACTTCAATTTGCTTGACTAGTTTTTGAGCATACGCATCAACAGCATCTAATTTGAACACAAGGTTAACCTTTTCTCTATGCGTGGCTGAATATCTTAATGTTACCAAAGGATTTAAATTCTGAACAGCAGTTTTTCTTAACGGAGTGCTTATTGTCGATTGGGGTTCATCAATGATTACTATAGGTCTTGTATTCCTAATAAAGTCTAAAGGTTTTCCACCTAAAGAATCATGATATCGATGGATAATGTTGGCTTTATTGGGTTGAGCAGAATCCTTAAAACTTTTACTAAACGCATCGATGTTAATCACCATAATTTCCAACCCATTGTTGGCTGAAAAATTTCTCACATCACTCAATCTTCCAGAGTTGTATATAAAATAATTGTATTGAATGTTATCATATAGCTGTCTATAGTGGTCCTGAGTGATTTGTAAGGATTTGTAGACTCCTTCTTTAATTGAAATAGATGGAACTACTATGATGAATTTTGACAGACCATATTTCTGATATAACTCCATAATAGTCCTCAAGTAAACATAAGTTTTACCCGTACCAGTTTCCATTTCAATAGAGAATTCTAGACTATCCTCCCGTATGTCATCAACCGATGAGGGCTTTAACCCATTTTTTAACTGAATATTGATAATATTTTCAATTAATTGTTCCCTTGATAAGTTTATTTGGTTACTGTAACCTATTTCATTAAAGGTTATTGTTTGTTGATTATTGATATATTCTGGAGAATAAACTGTAAACGTAGAGTCATGCTTTTCTGATCCCTTAAATATTTCTACGATTGAGTTCATTGCGTCTAACTGAAATTGAAGTTCGCTTTCAAATTTTATTTTCACCTTATAAACTTTTTATGTTTTTTATTCCAAATCTCTTTAATATTTGAATTGAATTTGTTTTTTCAACATCCGTAAACCCTGAGTCCTTGAATATCACCGTACACTTCGCAGGCTTGCATTCCTTTTTCCAATTTCCTATCCCTTCTGCAACTTTAGAGGTTATCTTGTCATCAAGACACAAAATCAATGTTCCATGACCAACATTAAACACCTTCGTTTTTTCTATGATACGCTCCTCTATCGGCAAGGATAAATCCAAACCATGCTTTAATAAAATTTCATACAACACATCTTCTTGAGATCTGTCTTCTTTAATATTCTCCACAGAATCTAAAAGCGATTGTTTGAAATTATCAGAGTCTCCATCCCAACTTTTTATGTTGGAACTATCCAACTTAAACACCTTAAATCCTAGA
>JAPORT010000054.1 GCA_026710085.1 Flavobacteriaceae bacterium
TAGTGTCTTGCATAGCATGATTGACAAACAATCCAATACTTTAGCAGAACGAATTAATGGAAAAATTCAAGAAGTCATCAAAGTGACAAGAGGATTCTGAAACGATAAAAATCCTAGAGAATCTGTTTAATTTTTTTGTGGCAATTGGGACACCTTTCACATAAATAATGGTAGAACCTAAAAAAGCAGGGAGAACGGTTTTTAGTGTGTCTAATAGTATTGTTTGGAGCTTTATTTAATAAATGGTTTGAGTTGTTTAAATAACGCTAAGGTTTTTTTGATTGAGTCCTATATCTCAGTGAAAATCCGAAGTTTTAGCGCAAAGGTCTCAGACAGTCATTTGAGTTTGGAATTCATAAGAAATCAGGTTATTCAATATCGAACTCTTGATCACGTATCCGAGTATTTTTAGATATCATTTCTTGTATCTCTTCATTAATTAGTTCTTGAAAATAAGGATTAATCTTAGGATCTTTCTTTCTTCTATCGATACTCATAACATATATTTCACGATTTTCAGTGACGCTAAATAATAAAAAGTACGCATACCACCCGATTTTCCTGTCACACCCCTTATCCCGATTCTGATTCTATAGACATGTTTTGATAATCGCTTATTAGATTTTGTGTTAACAGAACTATCCATAAACTTCCTTAATGCATCAGCATAATCCTTGTGGAAGTTTGGATAATCTCTAAGGATTAATTTTAATTGTTTTTGAACTAGTGGGGGTCGGTAAACTATATAATTTCTAAAAGAGCGGATCACGTTCAAAAGCGATGTCGCCCTTCAAATGTGCTTTAACTTCTCCGAGACGTTTTAAAAGTTCTCCACTGAATTCAAGATCTTCTTGTTTGGGTATTTCTATCGTCGATTCAGGCAAAAACGTATCTAAATATTGGATAAACTTTCGTTGATCCTGACTGGAAAGGTGTATGATGTGAGTTTCTTTTTGATTAGGGATGGCCATTGTTTAATTCATGAATCTTATCGCTGAGCGAAATGACACTATCGCGAGTAGCTAACTCCATTTCTGCCCCCTCAAATAAGGAGACATAATGAGAAAGAATCTTTCGCTTTTCTTTCGGAATTTTTACCAACAAAATATTTTTCAAAAGATTTTTTGTGCGAAGTTAATCAAATGTGACTCTTTGGCTTCTTTATTGTCAACGAACTTACCTATACGCTGGTTTATCTCTCCCCCCCCCTTTAATGTAATATAGGGTTTCTCCACCCCTAAGCGTTAACTTTTTTAAATAGCTTAAAACATTGTTCCATTTGGTAGGTTCTCCGTCTTGTCGGTTCTTTTAGATATTTGGAAATGGTATTCAATGTTCCATCACTACTTCGCCCCCCCTAGGGCTCGATGGTTCGCCATACTTGATTCAGGGCAAACTCAAAGTCTCTCCATTTACTTCGTCTGTATTACAATAACCTAGGGAAAATCTGTGCATGTTAGATGATGTTTTCAGTTAGCAGAGTTACCATCAGTTTTCCATAGAGAGCTATGCTTTTGAATTCCTTTCATCGACTTTGAGGAGATGTCCTAGTTATGCTCACAATTTGAACCGTTTCAAAACGAGTTCGACTTTCCAACATAACCGATACAATTATAAAGTCTCTTTTTCTGAATAGTCATTACAATTGTGTCATCCATATCAATCATGATAGAAATGTATTGAGAAGTGTTACATTAGCGAATAATTTAGAGATCTTTCATGAGGATTCTATGAAAAGGCGTGCAAAAAATAATAGAACCTTTAATGTTATCAACCCTTAGTTTTAATGAACTATGACTTATTTTTTGTAGAAACGTTGAATTCGAGATGTAAAGAAAATTTTTCTTCGGTGTTATAAGACAGACGATAAATGGTTCATTATCGTATTTCTGTAATCTCGAAAGTGATAGTACGGTATTACTAAAACTTGAACCTTTAGATTCACTAAAACGAATTGCGAATTTTTTTTTATGCTGATAAAATACCGGACCATCCTTAACTAAATTAAATTTCTCAACAATTTTTTTGCTAAGTTCAGACTTGTTTAGTTTGCCATTTTGTTCCTTGATGTATTCAATAAGGGTTTTTAAAGGCTTCATAAAATTTATTTATTGTTAAGAAGTTTAAAATTTCTATGATAAAAAATACCGTCTTCATATCCCTGAATTGTATTGTTTTCTTGAGCCATTTTTAGTCTTTTTTCGGTTAAGCAACAATATTCTTCATTTAGTTCAATACCAATGTATTTTCTTTTTAATTTTTTTGCTACAACCGATGTAGTACCAGATCCAACAAAAGGATCTAATATTAAATCACCTTTGTTAGAAGAGGCTAGCAATATCTTAGCTAAAAGCTTTTCTGGTTTTTGAGTTTTGTGATCTGTGTTTTCAGGCATAGACCAAAAGGGTATCGTTATATCAGTCCATAAATTAGAAGGGGATGTCATTCTAAATTTTCCTTGTTTATCAGAATTCCAATCTTTGGGATGCCCTTCTATTTTGTATGGTGCGATAACATTTCTTTTCAGTTTCACATGATTAAGATTGAATGTATACTTGTTTGAGATTGTTGCAAACCATATATCCTCTGAGCAATTTTTCCAATTGGATAATGCTCCTCTGCCTTTTTCTCGTTCCCAAGTAATTCTATTTCTTATTATAAAATATTTGTCTAATACCTTGTATATTATTTGTGACGTTTTCCAATCAGAGCAAACGTAAATGGATGATGTTTTTTTAAGAGTATGCTTTATAGAGTTAATCCAATGGTCAAAAAGAGATTCATATTCACTTGCACTTTTCTGTCGAAAAATAGTATTGCCAAAATGTTTATTTAAATTATATGGTGGGTCTATAAAAAGTAAATCAACAAGATTTTCTCCTAGCGTTGGTCCAACTTTAAGTATATCAGAACATATAGTTATGTTGACATCGGACTTTTTATATGATTTTAGATACACCAACTTTTTCTTAAACAAATCAACTTCACTATCTGTTAAAAAAATGGTTCCTTTAATGGAACAGATATTATTAAGACTTATGAGGATATTCAGAATAATGAAAAGAATTTTGAGGAACTATTCTTAATTCATCAAAATTTTACATTCGAGGAGAACCTTGTCCGATTGGTTGAAAAAACAAATAATATCGTTCCAAATGGTTCAAAACTACAGGTTACTGATTTGATGAAAGATATAATACTAGATGCTCCTAAAAGAGCTATCTCATTCACAATATCAAGGGATTTTAAAACTCTTGAAAAAATCTTAATTAATAATTTGAAAAAGTATGAAGGATATATAAAAGTAGCTTCGCTAATCGAGGATCCAAAGACTAGAGGTGTTGTAATAGAAGGATTTATTACTGGAGAAAAAAGAGTAATTGATTCTTTTTGTAAAAACAAAGACGACCAAAACACCTTTTTGACAGAAGTTAAATCTGAAAATGGTTTAGGTGACTATGAAAAGTCTTTTGATCAATTTCTAACTAAAACAGACGTTAAGACAAAGGTATTATATGATAAGTCTAATCCCAAAGCGTATAATATTGATAAGTTTTTGGAGTTTATGTCTAATGATAAAAGTGTATTCATGTTTTTCTTTGTTGGACTGAAACCAAAAGAATATAATAACAATGAAAACATTTCAATTGAAAACGCACTAATCAATGTATTTCAAGTAGAGATATTGAAAAAAACGCGAATTCAATATCATTTGAGTGGCAGAAATTCTAGGGGAGGAACTCTACTAAACGGTGAAGTTATTAAAACTTTATTATTAGTGCCTAAAAACAACATTAATGAAATAGAAAGCAGAGATTTTCTTATAAAGTTAATGGAACTATAATCTGTGTCTAATCCATTTGTCAAAAGTGCATTAAAAACTCTTGAACACCAACTATATTCTGGTAATCATAAAATAACTAATTCAAATTGGATAAAACAAAAAATTATT
>JAPORT010000111.1 GCA_026710085.1 Flavobacteriaceae bacterium
AATTATGGTTGGCTGATGATCATTACAAATGGAGAGCCATGCGGACGTTGGGAGTGGATGAAAAATACATCACTGGGAATGCTTCGGATAACCATAAATTCAAAGAATATGCTGCTTGTCTACCCTATCTGATTCGTAATCCACTATATCATTGGTCTCATTTAGAATTACTTCGTTATTTCGGGTTTAATGATTTAGTCAATAAAGAAAATGCTGACCAAGTTTATGATTTGACTCAAGAGTTTCTAAGAAAACCAGAATACTCTGCCATTGGGCTATTAAGCCAAATGAAAGTCGAATATCTATGCACTACAGAAAGTCCACTTGATGATCTGAAACATCACATGACGCTTAAAAACTCAAATCAAGTCATTCAAATGGATACAGCGTTTCGACCAGACTTATTTCTTCTCATTAGTCATCCCAATTACCTTGATTCAATTAAAAAATTAGAAGAGATCGGTCCGTTTGAAATCAAAACGCTTCAGAATCTCAAGGATTCTCTCTTGGACCGAATGAACTATTTCCACCAAAATGGATGCCGTTTATGCGATCATGGATTGGAAGCCATCCCCTTTGAAAGAGTATCAGAAAAATTAGTTGAAGAAATTTTTAAAAAACGTCTTAAAGGAATGCAACTAACTCGTTTGGAAGTCAGGCAGTTTCAATCACATTTACTTTTGTTTTTGTCCCAACATTATCATCGTTTGGGTTGGATTCAACAGTTTCATATTGGCGCCTATCGAAATGCTAATACCAAAATGTTTCGACAGTTAGGTCCTGACACTGGTTGGGATTCCATAGGAAGTTTTATCAACATTCGATCGCTAATGTCATTTATGGATCAATTGGACCAACAAAATTCATTAACCAAAACCATCATCTATAACCTTAATCCATCAGATAATGCCATGATCGCATCATTTATAGGGAATTTCAATCATTCATCGATGAGAGGAAAAGTTCAGTGGGGTGCCAGTTGGTGGTATTTGGATCAAATCGACGGCATCACACAACATTTTAATACCCTATCAAATATCGGTGTCATATCCACATTTATAGGAATGTTGACGGATTCAAGAAGTTTTTTATCATTTCCAAGACACGAATATTTTAGAAGAATTATCTGTAATGCTTTTGGGGAAGATATCAGCAAAGGGAGACTGCCCAAAGATTATCAATGGATTGGGAAAATAGCGGCTGATATTTCTTACCACAATGTTAAGAATTATTTCAATATCCAATAATACCATACTTTTCGTTCTGAACCGAAAAAGAGGATACTGATCAAACTCGGAGAAAAACAATCTGTTTGTCTCAAAAAAATTTGGGAAACCGAACCCCAGTTTACTGAGTGGTTATCTGATGAAGATCATTTTAAAATTCTGGCGGAAGCGATTGATTTTGATATGGAAAGCGCACAAAATATTCAAACGGAAAAATCTACTGGTCGATTTTATATTGACATCGTTGCTGACATAGCTAATTCTGAAGGAAAAATTTTAAAAACCATCATTGAAAATCAACTCAAAAGAACCGATCATGATCCTCTAGGAAAGTTGCTGACCTATGCTTCAGCATTTGACGCTTGTATCATTATTTGGATTGTCAAAGAAACGACCGAAGGCCATCAGAATGCCATCAATTGGTTTAACAAACACATGCCTGACTCCATTTCGTTTTTTCTTGTAAAAGTTTGACTATGTCAAGTTGACAACTCAAGACCAGCAGTTGAATTTACGGTATTGGAAGAGCCAAATAATTGGTCAAAAACCATGACGATTTCAGATAGTGAGTTGTCAAAAGTGAATCTGAAACATCTCGAATTTTGGCAAAATTTTAAAGACGACGCACCTCAAACTAATACAACACTTAACATTAATAGAAGACCTAGAGCACAACATTGGTTTGATATAACCATTCCAAGAGATAAAAAATCTTATCTAGCTTTCATTAGGGATTCTCAAAAAAACGAAATTCGAGTTCACATTTATATTAAAAACGATCAAAAGTTATATCGGCATTTAGAGAAAAACAAAAATCAATTCATAGAAAAAGTGGAAAGTGAGGTTGATTGGCTTCCACTAGAAAACAAAATGGCATCTAAAATTGAATGTAAGAAAATCGTCGATGTTGATAACATATCAAAACAAAAAGAACACTTCGATTGGCTACTTAAAGTTGGGGAACAACTAGTTGGTGTGTATAATGAAACGAAGAACCTTTGAAATGAATCACAATACTTTGGTGTAGCCTTTTTATAATTTTACTAAATCCCAAACGAAACGTCATCAAATCTTCATACTCATCAAGTGGAACTCTTCAGAGTTATTTTGGATTGACAACTATTGATTTAAATTCTAGGTTGGAAATGCTAGTGAATGTCAAAAATTGAGTTCGAAGGAGATTGATAATTAAAATATCTTAAATCTGGAACTTATACACTTAACTTAATATCGATCGATGAGACTCTATTTTCGGTTTGGGACGGATACGTTGCATCTAAATTTTTACCATCTAATCCCCCCCCCTATAAAACCTCCATCTAGGGATCATGGGTTTTGTTTTCAATTGATTACTTTTGAAATGACTTATTAAGTATGTTATCTCCCAAAGAACAACAAATCATTGTCGATAGCATGAAGCCGTATCAACCGACGAAAATTGGCGTATTTGGTTCCGTCGCACGAGGAGAAGAAAGAACGGATAGTGATGTCGATATTGCTTATTCGTTTGATGGTTATTTTGGGTTTTTTGAATTAGAAGATTTGATTGAGGATTTAGAAAAGAAGTTGAATCGAAAGGTAGATTTAGTGAAATTTGATTGTTTAAATCCTATCATTAAAGAATCTATTTTGAACGATATGATATTATTGTGTGATGAAAAGACCCTCTGTCGCTGACGACTCTCTTCGGGGTGCTATGATTAAAAAATCTGTTGATAAGGTCAGTGAATTGGTTGCCAGAATAAAGGATTATGATGTTTTGTTAGAGGATTGGATGACTCAAGATGCGTTGATTAAAAACATCGAGCTAATCGGTGAATATGTTTACAAGATGACCGATGAAGTGAAACACGCATTCCCTAAGATCCCCTAGGCTAAAATTGAGAAGATGAGACATCGCTTAGTCCATGACTACCACGAAGCTGATTTAGAAATTGTTTGGAACACCGCTATAAACAGTGTTCCTGAATTTGAAAAAAGTTTGGATACGATCGCTTCCTTCATTAAAGCGAGAAAAGATCGAGACAAGGGGACGGAATTGACTTGGTAAACAGCATTGGATCGATCGATTTTAGGTTAAGTGTATAAGTCCCTTAAATTTGTAGTATGAGAGCTACAGCCACGTTAGAGATTTTTATGGTGTATTTTTTTGCCATGTTTAGTTGGCAATTTCTATCTCCCATATTTGCTATTGTGGCTTCTTCAGCAACCATAGCTCTAGTCATCTTTACCATCGCGAATGCTCAGAAAAACAAAAAAAGTGAAAAAAAGAGACACTACTATAGAAAAACGTGAAAAAGAAAGAGAAAAAGAAAAATCATCGAATATACGCTAAGAGTGAAAAACTTCGAAGAGGTTTGGAAGAAGATAACGACAAGACTATCAATTAAGACATGTTAAAAAAGTATTAACTTCTCATTCCAAACGATACAATCTTATACCATAATAATTGATGACTCAAAGGAATACTCTATTAAAATAATTTTCGATTTATGCCAAAAAAAATCATCACTTTTGGAGAAATCATGTTACGATTAGCTCCACCAGGATTTCTGAGATTTTCACAGACTAATTCATTTGATGTTATCTATGGAGGGGGAGAATCTAATGTTGCTGTTTCACTGGCAAACTTCAATCTTC
>JAPORT010000083.1 GCA_026710085.1 Flavobacteriaceae bacterium
CTAGGGTAAGGATAAAAATTCCGATTACGTTCTTCCGTGAATATTTGCGACGATCCACTGGGGGCAGGTCGATTAAATCGTCGGCTATCCTCCAAACTCATCCCAGTGAGGTATAACTCAGCCCGACGATTTTTATAGATTTCGTCTAATACGTCATTCTGCGATGTTCCTCCATTATAGGCGGGTAAACCAGCATTGACGCCAAAAAGATCATCCGTATCGGTCAATACTTGGTTTAAGGCACTAATGGCCTCTGAAACATTACCCGATCTTGCGGATGCTTCTGCAATAATCAGATGCATTTCATCAGGAAGATAAATGGGAATGGGGCCACTTGAAGTCGTAAAGAACCCTGTTAGTGCAACCACTTGATAACCATTAGGATTGGAGACTTCCCCCAAATCTTGATTGGGATCAAGATAAAAAGCAATACGTCCATCAGCATCATCGAGAGCTAAAGAAGCGGGTAAACCAAACTGTGCTCTTGCTTTGAAGTTAGGAGCGGTGCTATTGGCTCGAGCCCATATAGGATTTGTGGCATTGGCCGTATAGGTAAATTCAGATTTTTTCGATATATCGACTGAACGAGCCGCTGAAATCGCTTGAGCATAATTGCCTGCAAAGAGATGATATCGTGCCGAAATGGCATTAATAGCACTTGGTAGGTCATAGTGCCCTTGTGTGATTTCATCGATAAACTCTTGGGAAGGTGGCGTCGAAAGAGCTGCACTTGCTTCTGAAAGCAATTCAATCGCTCGCGCAAAACCTTCCAATCGAGGAACGAAGGTAGCGTCACCATCACTTCCTGACGTTAGAATCACGTTCTCATAATTTTGGGCAAGAGTCCCAATAGCTAATGCTTTAAAGAATTTAGCATGGGCTGTTAAACCACTGATGGTTCCTGCAGAAAGGTCGACCCCATCAATGTTTGCTTCAATTTGTTCTGCAGTTTTTATAACACGAGCCATTGTGAACCATAGGCCTTCAACATTGGCGTTTTCATTGGGCAACCCTGAACCACCATCTTCCAACTCAATCATGTTCTGAAAAGTAGTGGTGATCCCCACTTCACGTGCAGTAACGGCAGGGGTTTCAATAATCCATCGAACACCAGTAGTGGAATAAATTTGTTGCAATCCAACGGCAGCAGCAATGACTCCCTCACGAGTGGTGTAGACCAAATCTTCAGAAACCGAATTAGGGTTCGAAAATTCAGTTTCACAGGATATAGAAAGGGCTGCAAATACAATGGATACTAAAAAATATTTTGAATGTCTCATTTTTTTCATCATAACAAATTTAAAGTGTGAAATTGATGCCCAATTGTATGGTCCTTGGAATAGGCACACCAGCAAAATCAAAACCTCGAACACCGTTGTTCTGCCCTGTTGTGTTGATTTCAGGATCCCAGGCTTGGTAATCATCCCATGATATGAGATTTCTTCCCACCAAACTCAGTTGAAGATTATCGACTCCTTTGATGGGTTTTCTGAGGTTATAAGTAATGGCCAACTCTCGAAGCTTGATAAATGATCCGTCTTCCACAAACTCTTCAAAAATTCCAGCTTGACCACCACCCGTTCTCTTAGGAAGATCTCCTCTGAGTTCGGCTCCAACACCTGGACCGCCACCAAACAATAAATTGTTGAGTAATCTTCGGTTCCAGTTAAAAACATCTTGACCTTGAACGGCATCGAGTTGGACCCGGAAGCTAAAATCACCAACCGTCACTTCATTAATTAAAGAACCAAACCATTCAGGATTGGGATCCCCGATGATCGCATTTCCTCCATTTTTAAAATAAGGATAGGTTCCTGTGTTGACGATCTCCCCACTAGCATCTCTTTCATAGGAGGCTCGGTAAAAAACACCAAGAGGTTCTCCTTCGATAACATAACTAGTGGCAAAGCTGTTGGCTAACCCAATACGTTCACTTCCCGCAATGTCGGTGACTTCATTTTCATTACTTGAATAAGTGGCCGTGATGTTCCACTGCACCTTTTTATTCCAAATGGGAGAAGCTCTGAGCAAGAGTTCCACACCACTATTGGTCAACGTCCCCACATTTCCGACTGCAGATGAGAATCCAGTGGAAGGAGCTAATATCGTGGAGAGTAGAAGATCATTGACTTCTTGATCGTATAGCGTGAATTCAATCCCCACTCGATTGTTGAGCAAACCAAGATCGAATCCAAATTCTACTTCTGTTTGTCTTTCTGGGGCAATTTCTTCATTGCCTTTATTGGTAGCGGCGAGGAGACTTGTGGCCCCATTATGAGAAGAGGGATTAAAGGTGGTGAACCTGGAGTAGGGACCAATAGCTGTCAAGTTTCCAGCTTCTCCCCAAGAGGCTCTCAACTTAAAATCCCCATTTCCAAAGAGGTTCTTGAAAAAGGCTTCTTCGGAAAGAACGTATGAAATACTGGCTTTACCAAAGATTTGATTTCGATTTTCTTTTCCAAAAGAAGATGCGCCGTCTAACCGGAGGGCTCCATTCAAATAGAGTTTATCGCTGATGTTGAACGATTGCTGAAGGAACGATCCCCAATAACTGATTTTTGCTCTAGTTTCTCCCAAAGAAGGATTTCGGAAATCACCGACAACTTCGACTAAAATCGGAGGATTTTCAGCATTGATGCCAATTCGATATCGTTCCCAATATTGCCAAGAGCCACCAAGTGTGGTCGTGGATTTAATGCTTGGAGCTAAGTCAGTGCGATACACAAAACTCAAGTCACTATTGTATTGAAAGTTGGTATTATCAGATCTTCGTCCAAATCCATCAGCTTGGGTTGATGTATTGTTTTTGGGAATAAACGCCGTGGCGATTTGCCCAAAATAATCGATTCCAAACAAGTAGTTGGCCGTAAGTCCTTTGCCCAGTTTCGCGTTCAAACCAAGACTTCCAACGACCCGATTGGTCTTTTGTTGAAAGTCAAATCGATCCACTGCTTCAAGGGGGTTTGTTCTTGCCACAAGAAGAGAAGTCTTCGGATAAACACCCGATTCATCTGGCCGGGGATCTACGGAGTTTTCGCTAAACAAAAAACCAGTCAAGGCTCCATAAGCAGCAGAGATGCCACCATTGGGAATGTCTTTTGAATTGCTACTGTTGTAACTCAACCCAATATTGGCATCAAGCCAGTCGCTGAACTGTTGTTGAAGGTTGAGTTTCAGACCATATCTTTGGAAATTGGTATTTTTGATAATGCCACCATTATCAAGATAAGACCCTGATACATAGTACTTGGTTTTGTCGGTGCCACCGCTGACCGAAAGAAAGTTTTCGATTCCATAAGCGGTTTCAAAAATAAAGTCTTGATAATTATATCGCTCGACAGGTTCTGTCGTCAGGTCAGTAGGTGTAAAGTTAATATATCGAATCGGTTCTTGGTTGTAATCGATTTGCTTGCGCAATTCATTCATCTTCAGATTTGTCGTAAAACTGATTCTGGGATCACCGCTCTGACCTTTTTTAGTGAAGATTTGGACCACACCATTACTAGCTCGTGCTCCATAAATTGCCGCTGCTGCGGCCCCTTTCACCACTTCAATCCGCTCAATATCGTTTGGATTAAGATCCACAAGCCTGTTTTGTGAATACCCACCAACGTCGATAAGGGCATAGGAAGCGTTACTATAGATAACCCCATCAACAATGTAAAGTGGATCGGAACTCCCTTGGATGGTGCTAGGTCCTCTCAGACGAATACTAATACCACCTGCAGGATCTCCTGAGTTCTGTTGAACAAGAGCACCTGGAATTTTGCCCGATAAGGCTTGGTCTACCGCTGTTGCAGCATTGTTCACCAAATCTTCAGATCGTACTGTAGACACGGCATTACCAAGAGTTCTTTTGTTGACTCCTTCGGTGGATCCAATGACCACGACCTCATCAAGACCAAGAATATCTTGTTGCAGAGTAGCATCAATTTGGACTTGGTCATCCAATCCAAGCTCTATAGCCATTCGATTCGTGGCGTAACCAACACTACTGACAACAATCGTGTATTCACCTGGAATGAGTGATGGATTCATTAGGTAATTACCATCAAAATCTGAAACGGTTCCAGAACTTGTACCATCTATAAAAATAGATGCTCCAGCTACTGGACGCCCGGCATCGTCGGTAACTACACCATAAAGATTGTAAGTTGTTTGCGCACTGACACCCACACTTACAAGAAGAAGCAGTAAAAATCCGGTTAGATTTTTAAACTTCATCGTGTTAAAATGTTTCATAAAATCATAATAAATTGAATATGTATTTGGGGCAGTCCTAAAAAAAATTACTCGGCAATCCCTCAATTAATTGTTTAAAATTTGTTACAATCACCTAAACGAAATAAAGGCGCAAAATAATACTATAAAAAGTTAATAAAGTGCAAAATATTTCAATATGTTTAAAGACGATGATTTATTCTTCATTGTTACAGTCTATGTCGAAGTAGAAAAAATAACAAGAGAAGGCTTTTCGTTTGAGGTGAAAAGAATGTTAAATTCAACGATTTAGAGCGAGATCAAGTACCTCACAACTATAGTTTTTGGCTATTTGGCAGGAATGGAAATTTTGGTTCTAATCTCTTGTTCATTTGTCTTACTCGGGTTATCGAGATAGATTTCCATTCTAGGAATTTTTTTTTGTGGTTTGAATTTTTTAGCATTTTGGTGCATCATCACGGAGGCCCAGGCATTTTCTAAATAATCGTATAGACCGATATGCATCACAGAATAAACTTTTAATTTTGGAATGGTTTGTAATGCATAGCCTTCGGATAATTGTTTTGAAAATTTAGAAACGGATAGCCCAACCGTATAGTCGACACGATCTTTAACCAAATCGAATGCATGATATAAAGTATAGCCTGTATGTTGGATGTTTTTCTTACAGTTTGAGTTGCAATATTCAAAGAGACTGCTAAAGTTTTTTTCAATATTGGCTTTAAAATCACTGACCGAACTTTGGTATCGTTTTCCCACAAGATGTACTTGATCGAGTTCTTCAATACCGATAAAATCTAGTTGAGAGTGGAGTTTACCAAGTTCTAAGAAATCCTTTAGTAGCTTCAGTCCCCTTTTGTAGTCATTAGCGATAAAATGATTTAATTGTTTGCTCATCCAGAAGAGATACCAAGGAAGCGAACTTTTCATTTTCCAAGTGACTTGCGTTTCTTTTTCAACTTCTTGGAGTTCAAAAATCACAAGAGCCTTGGATTTGTTTGGTTTTAAAAAAATCAAATCAACCTCTAGCTTTTTATGTAGGATCACTTTTGAAAAATTCATGGTTCCACCACCAACAACATGGCCATCCCATTGATATGATTGACCATCATCACTGATGGATATTTTGACTTGAGGTTCAGCAATTAACCATGGAGACCATTTGATCCATGTGTGAAAATCATGGAGACATTCAAAAACTTCTTTTGGAGTCTTTTTGATTTGTATTGACTCTGAAACAGATAATGAAGGCATGATTGATTTTCAATTTCAAATTTAGAACAAATTTACTGCCTATTGATGATGACGGAACTTGCTTGATCTGTTGGCAAGATGACCAGATCTGCTATGTTAACATGCTTTGGTTGGGTCACCATAAACAAAATACACTGGGCGATATCTTGAGCTATTAGAGGTTGTATCCCATGGTACACGTTTTTGGCTTTTTGTTGGTCCCCTTTAAACCGCACTAATGAAAATTCTGTTTCAACCAATCCAGGATGAATTGCACTAACTTTTATGCCATAAGGATTCAAATCCAATCTCAAGCCTTTAGTAAAAGCATCAACAGCAAACTTAGTGGCACAATAGACGCTTCCTTTAGGATAAACCTCTTTTCCTGCGATGGAACCAAGATTGATAATATGACCAGATTTTCTATTAATCATGGAACTCATCACGGCTTTAGTCACATACATCAATCCTTTGATATTGCTATCAATCATGGCATTCCAATCCTCTAGTGAAGAAGACTCAGCCGAATCCAATCCATGAGCATTGCCTGCATTATTGATGAGAATATCGATTTTTGAAAATTCTGTAGGCAAACGATCAATGGCCGTAAAAACTTCTTTTGAATCAGAGACATCAAAATGTAGGGTATGGCACTGACTTCCATAAGTGTCTTTCAATTCGTTTAATCGCTTTTCTCGTCGACCACAACAGATGAGTCGAAATGAATGTTGAGCAAATAACCTGGTTGTTGCCAAACCAATACCACTAGTGGCTCCTGTAATCAATACTATGCGGTTGTTCATCATCAGGCAACGGGATGTCCGTTATTGGCTTCATACATTAAAAACCAATCTTGAATGTCAAGATTGATTTGATGGGCTTGAATCAAATGGTCGATTCGATGGATATCGGTTGACCCAATAACGGGAATGATTTTCTGAGGAATTTTGTAAATCCAAGCCAGCAATAATTGAGCTTCGGTGGCATTATATTTATGGGTTAATGGTTTCAAGATCTTTTCAATACGGTGTTTTTTGATGTCTCGTATTTTAAAATACGAACCGAGAGGAGACCATGCCATCGAAGCGATGTGGTGTTTCAAATGATAATTCAAGGTGCCGTTGTTCATGGAGTCGTTGTGATTCAATGAAAATTCAATTTGATTTGCAAAGGCGTTACTTAAAGGAAAACAATCCATTTGATGGGGTAAAAAATTAGAAAAGCCAAAGCGAAGGATCTTTTTTTCTTCTAACAAGGTTTCAAGTATTTCAGAAATTTCAATAGGGTCCATCAATGGACTGGGGCGATGCAAAAGCAAACAATCGAGATAATCGGTTTGAAGATTCCGTAACGAATTCTCTACACTATTTCGAATATGATGAGCACCATAATCGTAGTGCTTGACTCGAAAAGAGTTGTTTTCTGTGGGATACATGATGCCACATTTGGAAATAAAGTTCACTTTTTCTCGAGAGAGACCACTCTGCTTCAATGCTTTTCCAAAAGATTGTTCAGTGGTGTATCCTCCATAGATGTCCGCATGATCAAATGTATTCAGTTTCTTTTCATAAACATATTCAATCAATCTTGACATGGTATCAATGGGCAAATCTTTCCCCCATTGACCCCAAGTCATCGTACCAACGATTAATGCCCCCTTGATGACCATTTCCAATGATAGCCTGAAACGACTAAAATAAAAAATATAGTTACAACGTGTTGCATTTAGAGCAAAATATTACATAATATTGTAACTTTTTGCCCTCATTTTACGTTACAATAGTTGGTAATAAAACAGATATGAAACAAGTAGATATTGGTGAATTAAACGATCGAATAAAAAGTGAAAGCGCTTTTGTCGATTTACTCAATTTAGAACTCAGCAAAGTTATTGTGGGACAACAACACATGCTGGATAGTCTCTTAATCGGATTGATCGGAAAGGGGCATATATTGCTTGAAGGAGTTCCTGGATTGGCCAAAACACTAACGATTAATACGCTATCAAAAGCTATTGATGGATCTTTTTCTAGAATCCAGTTTACTCCTGATTTATTGCCTGCAGATGTTATTGGGACAATGATTTATAATATTAAAGAAAATGATTTCTCCATTAAAAAAGGACCCATTTTTGCTAACTTTATTTTAGCTGATGAAATCAATAGAGCTCCTGCAAAAGTACAGTCGGCTCTATTGGAGGCTATGCAAGAGCGTCAAGTAACCATAGGGGATACAACTTTCGAATTAATCGCTCCCTTTTTGGTAATGGCCACACAAAATCCAGTCGAACAAGAGGGAACGTATCCGCTACCTGAAGCTCAAGTGGATCGATTCATGCTGAAAACCGTCATCGACTATCCAAGCATTTCAGAAGAGCAAAAAATCATGCAAAATAATTTGCAAAGAAGTTCAGTAAAAATTAAAGCCGTTGTCAATATCAAGCAAATCCTTTCGGCACAAAAAACGGCTTTGGATGTCTACATGGATCAAAAAATCGAACAGTATATTTTGGATTTAGTTTTTGCAACAAGAAATCCTCAGGATTATAAGTTACCCAATCTCACAAATATGATTCAGTTTGGTGCTTCACCGAGAGGGAGCATCAATTTGGCATTGGCTGCCAAATGTTATGCCTTTTTAAAACACCGTGGTTTTGTCATTCCAGAAGATGTCCGAGCTGTGGTTTATGAAGTATTGAGACACCGTATTGGCTTGACTTATGAAGCAGAAGCTGAAAACATCACTTCGGAAAACATCATCAGTCAAATTGTCAATCAAGTTGAGGTTCCTTAAGTTAAGGAATCAACTTATAGTGCTGTAGAATGTTGAATTGTACAGTTTAGAGATATTCAAACGAATTAGAAACTAATGATGATTTTAATAGTGACAAGAGTGTGTGATGGATGCTAAAGAATTACTTCGTAAGGTTCGAAAAATTGAAATCAAGACCCGTCGATTATCTGCCGATATTTTTGGAGGAGAGTACCATAGTGCTTTTAAAGGAAGAGGAATGACTTTTAGTGAAGTTCGAGCTTATCAATATGGGGATGATGTCCGAGTGATTGATTGGAATGTCACCGCTCGTTATAATGAACCCTTTGTTAAAGTCTTTGAGGAAGAAAGAGAATTAACCCTCTTACTAGTTGTTGATGTGAGTGGATCGGAAGTTTTTGGAACTGTCAATCAATTCAAGAGAGAGGTCATTACTGAAATTGCTGCCACATTGGCCTTTTCAGCACTTCAAAACAATGATAAAGTCGGACTGGTACTCTTTGCGGAAACCATTGAAAAATACATTCCTCCAAAAAGAGGACGCTTCCATCTTCTTCGAATCATTCGAGAACTCCTAGAATTTGAGCCACAAACGACCAAAACCAACATTGGGCACTCATTGGAATTTATTTCATCGGTTCTAAAAAAAAGAGCGATTGCTTTTTTATTGTCAGACTTTATTGATAAAGACTATGAAAGAGAACTTCGCATTGCTGCAAAAAAACACGATTTAACTGGGATTCGGGTTTATGATCCTCGCGAAGAAAGCATGCCTCATATTGGTTTAACACTCGCAAAAGATGCCGAAACTAGAAAAATCACCTGGATTAATACAGCATCCAAAGCCAATCGCATCCAATACGGCAGGTATTTCCAGAATCTTGAAAAGCAGTTTCACTTGGCATTTCAACGAAATAGTGCAGGAGTTGTCCATTGTCGAACCGACCAGTCGTATGTTAAAAAATTGCTTAATTATTTTAAAACAAGAGGCTAAAAAATGAATCGGGGATTGATGTTTATGCTTTTGGGAAGTTTTCTAAGTTTTGGTCAAAGCCAAACAGGTTTGGAAGTCAAAGTAGATACGACGGAACTTAAAATTGGAGAGCTATTGAATCTGACTCTAGAATTAACGATTGATTCGCTTGCTGAAGTTGAGTTTCCTGCCAATCCACGTTTTGCTCCATTTGAAGTCATCGAAGAAAGTTTGCTCGACACCATCAAAGCTCAATCGCATTATACATTTGTTAAAAAATATGGACTGATTCAATTCGATTCAGGAAATTATATCATTCCTCAACAAGCCGTTTTTGTCAATGGCTTTATCCAAGTCAGTGATTCCATTCCCATTCGAGTCAACACCGTCGTTGTTGATACATTGCAACAACCCATGTTTGATATCAAACCCTTTGTGGAGATGAGTCGAAATTATGACCGTTTGATTCGAATCATTTTGTATGTGTTACTAGGGTTATTTGTTTTGGCTGGCATGATCCATACGTATGTTTTCAATAAACAACAAAAAAAACTACAAGAATTAGGATTATCCCCTTTTGAAAAAGCCCTAAAAGATTTAAAAAAATTAGAAACCCAACAATTAGCGTCTCAAAAAGATTACAAAGAATTCTATACCCAATTGGTTGATATTTTGAGGCATTATTTAGATAATGAAACCGACATTGATGCCTTGGAAAGTACCTCAAGAGAATTACTCGACAAACTCAATCAATACCAAAAAGATAAAAAACTACCATTAGATTCTCAATGGATGGACAGTCTAGAAAGAGCTCTCAACAATGCCGACATGGTCAAATTTGCTCGAATGCAACTGAATCCCCAAATGGCTCAAAGCGATAAAGAATTAGTCCAAACAACAGTGATTGATGTCAGAGAAGCTCTGCCAGAACCTACCGAAGAAGAATTAAAAGAAACCCAAGCCTTTCAAATAACCCTTGCAAAAAAGAAAAAAAAACAGCAGCTCATTTATGGATTGAGTTCATTTTTTGGACTCTTGGTCATCGGATTGGTGATTTCGATGCTTGTCTACGGGTATTATCCAGTTCGAGATACCCTATTGGGGTATCCGACCAAAAGAATGATGCAATCTGACTGGATACAGTCAGAGTATGGTTGGCCATCGGTTCAATTGACAACCCCCCAAGTACTCATTCGCCAAGAAACCGCAAAACAAGAAGAATCTTTTTTTGAATTAGGTGTGGTTGGAGACCGATTTTATAGCTCACTGTATCATGGCCCTTTTGATCCCGAAATTGCCACGGATCAGGATTCCATAGCGCAGCCAAATGGTGAGCTGTTTATTGAAAAAGTGTCGGACCAAATCCAAGAATTAGGTGGACGTAATATATTTATTGATGGAAATCAAATCTCCCTACCAAAAGGAGACCAAGCGCTATCCATTGAAGGAAGGTTTGATTTTGGAGGTGATGCCCCAACTCAAACAAACCGTTATGATTTTACAGTGATACTTATCTTATTTGAGCAAAGGCAAATTAATTTGAAAATGATTTATCCATCCGATGATCGGTATGCTTCAGAAATTAAAAATCGCATCCTTGAAAGTTTTGAAATTCAAAATCAAGCAGAGCCATGATCGATCAAATCGTTTTTAAAAACCCTGAATTTCTTTGGCTGTTATGTTTGATGCCCATCGGAGCTATTGGGTACTACTTGTTTTGGACTAGTTCACGTCCATTGGTCAAACTGCCAACATTAGAAGGATTCAAGCATTCTAGTTCGATCATTTCAAAAGCACAAGCGATATTGCCAGGTTTACATTTATTGGCTTTAGGCTTTTTGATTCTTGGGTTAGCTCGCCCACAAGTAGTCGATGTTTCCACGCAGTCCTATACTTCTTCGGGGATTGATATTGTCATGGCGATTGATGTTTCATCGAGCATGTTGGCGCGAGATTTGAAACCCAATCGATTGACAGCGTTAAAAGAGGTCGCTGCTAATTTTATTGAAGATCGTTATACCGATCGCATTGGTTTGGTGGTCTATGCAGGAGAAAGTTACACCAAAACCCCGATCACAAGTGATCAAACAATTGTCAAAAATGCATTGAGTCAAGTCTCATATCAAGGAGTTTTACAAGATGGGACTGCTATTGGAATGGGTTTGGCTACGGCCGTTAATCGATTGAAAGATAGCAAATCAAAAAGTAAAGTCATTATCTTATTGACTGATGGAGTCAATAACTCGGGATTTATTGACCCATTAGCCGCTGTCGAATTAGCGAAAGAGTTCAATATAAAAACGTATACCATTGGTTTGGGAAGCAATGGAAAAGCCATGGCCCCAATCGCCATATTACCTAATGGACAGTTTCAATATGGATTGACGGAAGTCGAAATCGATCAAGAATTATTACAAGAAATTGCCCAATCCACAGGTGGGCAGTATTTTAGAGCCACCGATAATCGTAGCTTAGAAGAGATCTATGATGAAATCAACAAACTCGAAAAAACAGAAATAGAAGAATTGAAATATTATAATTATCAAGAAATGTATCGAATACCAGTGATTGTCGGATTGGTATTGTTATTGATTCAGTGGACGTTGAAAAAAACCCTTTTTAGAAGTTTTATCTAGATGTATCAATTAGACAATAGCACGTATTTCTACAGTTTATTATTGTTACCAATACTTTGGTTGGGATATTATCTAGTCAAACGGTGGAAACGCAAGGCGCAACGATCGTTTGCAACATCAGAAATGCTTGATGTCTTATCCCCCAATCGTTCTAAATTCAAGCCTGGACTGAAGCTATTTCTTTATTCATTGGTCATGGGACTGCTGAGCATTTCTTTGGTGAACCCAAAAATAGGGTCAGAAGTTGAAACGGTGAGGCGTCAAGGAGTCGATATTGTTTTTGCTGTCGATGTTTCTAAAAGCATGTTGGCTGAAGATGTCGCTCCAAACCGAATCGAAAAAGCCAAACATTTGGTCCACTCTATTATTTCTGAATTAGTCAGTGATCGAGTTGGTATTGTGGCCTACGCCGCTCAAGCCATACCACAGTTACCCATCACTACAGATTACGGAGCTGCCAAAATGTTTTTACAAGCTCTCAATACGGATATGCTTTCATCTCAAGGAACCGCTTTATCAAGCGCTATCGATTTATCTTCATCCTATTTTGACCAATCCAACCAAGTCAATAAAATTATTTTTTTGTTGACCGATGGTGAAGATCACCAACAGCAAATTGAAAGTGCTGTTGAAGCCTCAGTAGAAAAAGGAATTAAAATATTCACGATAGGCATCGGTACAGAAACTGGAGCCCCAATTCCAATCAAACGTGGAGGGGTCATTGAATCTTATAAAAAAGATTTAGATGGAAATGTGGTCATTACCCAGCGCAATAGCCAAATTCTTCAAAACGTTGCCCTCATGTCTCAAGGAAAGTACCAAGATGGCAATGACACACAAGCTGTTTTGGATTTTGTTGCCCAAGCGTTGGGTCAAATGGATAAAAAAGAATTTGAAAGTCAAGAATTCGTCAGGTATAAAGATCGCTTTCAACCCTTTATCTTCATAGCAATTGTCTTGCTCTTTTTAGATATTTTTATCTTTGAGACCAAGACAAAATGGATACAACGAATCAATTTATTCAATGAAAATCAGTCGGCTCAATAAGTTCGTTTTGATTGGTTTTGTGGGTATCGTTTGGTCCTCAGTAGATGCCCAGGAATCCCAAAACTTAATTCATCAAGGCAATCAAAAATTGGTTGAAGAATCCTATGCAGAGGCGGAATCTAAATATAGAAAAGCAGTTTCCAGTTCACCCCAACAGATTGAGGGTGTTTTTAATCTAGGCAATGTTCATTACCGGAGTGAAGATTATCAAGAAGCTTCCCAACGATTTCTTCAAACCCAAAAACTAGCGACATCTAAGGAAAAAAGACACCAAGCATTTCATAATTTGGGAAATTCATTCATGAAAAAAAAAGATTACCCGAGGGCTGTTGAAGCCTATAAAAATGCTCTTCGTAATAATCCCAAAGATGATGAAACGCGGTACAACTATGCTTTGGCTAAATCTCTATTAGAACAAGAAAGACAACAAGAGGATCAGTCAAATCAGGATCAAGAAAATCAAGATCAGGAACAAAACGATCAATCAGAACAGGATCAAGAAAATCAAGATCAGAATAATCAATCGGAAGATGATTCTTCGGACCAGAATCAAGACGATGGGCAAAATCAACCGGAGAATCAATCAGAACAAAATCAGCAAGACCAACAAAATCAAAACCCACAACAACCCCAACAGAGTCGATTATCTCCTCAGCAAATAAAGAATCTCTTAGAAGCGATGGATAATCAAGAAAAAAACGTTCAAGAAAAAATCAATGCACAAAGAGTGAGAGGGACATCCCAAAGCGCAAGAAAAGATTGGTAAACATGGGAGTCAAAGGTTCCGTTTTACTTTGGATTTGTATGTTGTTGCCTTTGAAGGTCTTTTCTCAAATCACCTTTGAAGCCAACCTAAGTCGAGACAAAATTGGCTTAAATGAAAATTTACAAGTCGAGTTTGTGATGAATGAAAATGGAGATAATTTTATTCCCCCATCATTTGAAGGGTTTCGAGTCATTAGTGGCCCTTCGCAAAGCGTGTCTCGTCAGTACATCAATGGAGTGAGTTCGTTTTCGAAAGCCTATTCCTATTTTTTACAACCCAATCGAAAAGGCCTCATTACGATTGGACAAGCTAGTGTCACGATAGAAGGAGAAGTCTATAAAACAACGCCAATAACGGTTGAGGTTCTTGATGCGGTTGAAAAACCAAATGACCCCAATAATTTCCAATTTCAAATACAAGACAATGTTCATCTGGTGGCCCATATTTCTGATGAATCACCGTATGTCAATCAGGGCGTACTTGTGGAATACAAACTGTATTTCCAAAATCCTGTCAATATTTCGGATGTTACTCAGATAAACACACCATCATATGCTGATTTTTGGAGTAATAATATCGATATAGGTCAAATCAAAGTCAATCCAAGAGGAACCTACAAAGGACAGCCTTACAATGAAGTTTTATGGAAAAAAGTATTGTTGTATCCTCAACGATCAGGGGTTATCGAGTTAGAACCTTTGGTTTTGGGAATGGCCATTAGTGTTCCGACCAATCGAAGAGATTTATTTGGCAGCCGCATTTATAATCAGATTCAAGAAAATATGAGCACCTCCCCGAGAACCATTAGGGTTAAAGATTTGCCCACAGAAGGACAACCAGCTGGATTTTCAGGAGCCGTTGGAAATTTCGACTTTAATGTTTTGGCTAACAAAACGAGCTTGAACAGTTCGGAATCACTTCAAATCAGAGTTAAGGTGGATGGCAGAGGAAACTTAGGTTTATTTCCTTTACCAGAGTTGACAGCTCCCGGTAATTTGGAAGTGTTTCAACCAGAAAGAAATGAAAACATGAGTATTCGAGGAAGTTCTTCAACGGGACAAATTGAAGATGTTTATACCATTGTTTCGAAGGTTCAAGGAAACTATCCCATACCTTCATTGACCTTTTCTTATTTCGATCCCGAACAAGAAGTTTATAGAATGATCAATTCTCAAGAACTCATCATTTCGGTTTATGGAGGTCCAGCAGACCCAACATCCACAAGTGGAACGCTCAATCAAGCAAATCAATCGACTAATTTGGTGACGGGGCAAACGAAATCCTTCCGATTCATCAAACTCAACACCTCTTTTGAAAAGATATCAGAAAAAGGTTTTTGGTACAGCACATTGTTTTGGACATTGTTTTTAATCCCTTTTGTATTGATGATTCTGGCTGTACTGGTTAAAAGGTTTTTATTTCATCGAAAAGAGGACGTTCAATCCAAACAACAAAAAATTGCCAATCGATTGGCCAAAAAGTTTTTGAGTGCGGCAAAAAAGCAAATGAACGAATCTTCTGCCTTTTATTTGGCGCTAGAAAAAGGACTGCACACCTATTTAAAAGCGAAACTGAAAATTGAGACCGTTGAATTTAGTAAAGATAAGATTCAAAAGTTGCTCGATCAGAATGGAGTCAACCATGAGATTATCCAAGAGTTTCGGGCTCTTTTGAGTAACTGTGAACAAGCTCGCTATGGACTTGGTTCAGCAGCCAATATAGAACATGATTTTAATAGTGCAAGTCGAATCATGGCACAAATAGACAAACAGCTTTAAAATGATTTCAAACAAGACATCTTGTTTCACGATTAATTTAAAAGTGAGTTGTAGTTTGCTTTTATTGTCTTTGAGTTCGGTTTTGCTTTGGAGTCAATCAGCTTTAGATGAAATATTTGATCAAGGAAATGAAGCATATAATAATGGGGAGTTTCAACAAGCCTTGTTGTTTTATAATCAAATCATAGAGCAAGGCAAGCACAGCCCAGAATTGTTTTTCAATATGGCCAACAGTTATTATCGACTGAATATGGTTGCTGAGGCCAATTTTTATTATGAAAAAGCCAAATTGTTAGACCCAGTTAATGAAGATATCCTCACCAATAGTGAGTTTGCTCAAAACATGACGTTGGACACCATTGTTCCTTTAAGAGTTTCTCCAGTTCAGCAGCTCTTATCGAATTATTTCAGACTGTTTTCAATCGATATGTGGGCTTACATGGCTGTCATTATTGGGTGGGGCATGCTCATCGTGTTTGTTTGGTTTTTATGGACCAAAAGACCAGCTCAAAAAAAACTTCTTTTTGGAGGTTTCTGTTTCTTTTTGTTACTATGGAGTTTATCTTCTGTAACAACATATCACTTAAATAACTATAAAAAGAATCGCGCGTTTGCCATTATTTTTTCAGAACAGATAGAGATTTATTCAGAACCCAATCAACGTTCTGAAATTCAATTTTATCTCCATGAAGGAACAAAAGTGGAATTGATTGAAAGCTTACAACAGTGGCAAAATATTCGTCTTGCTAATGGAGCCAGTGGTTGGGTCAATAATGCTGAGTTGAAAATGATCGAATGATTCAAGGGACTTGAATTATATTCGGACTTTCTGTTGACTTATTGTTGATGAAATCCAATATGGACTCGCCTAGATCGAGATTGAATTGGTATAAAATGGAATGATCAAAATAAGCTTGAGGAATGATATGTATCACATCATTAACTCTTTGAGTAATGACAGTCAATAAACAAAGCAATAAGATGGCTTTGATGACGCCAAGAACAATGCCTAATAATTTGTTGAGCCACCCTAGGAAAATCAGTTTGAGAAATTTAGTCATGAGATTTCCAATCAAATGCATGATCATCACCGATAAGGCAAACACAACAAGAAAGACCACGATTTGAATTAATTCAAAACTAAAAGCTACATGCTGGCTGAGGAACTTGGCAATAGGGTTCGTGTATTTGAGTGCGACAATGATTCCAATAAATACAGAAGCGATTTGAGTTAATTCAAGCACAAAACCATTAGAATACCCCCTAATGACACCAATGAGGAGAATCACACCTCCAATGATATCTAAAAGGTAGTCATCCATCGATTAACAAACCAACTTTTTGACATGCCGTTTCATGTGATGGCATAGACTACATAGGGATGAAAGAAGTTTCCAAAAGATTTTAACATTTCATATTCTAGTGCGGACAAAAATACCAAATGAAGGGTATCGAATTGAATCAAACTTCAGGTGTTTGTTCGTTTATGAATCGGAAATGAGTTTCAATAGGCTCACTATCTTTGCGACAAGCAATCAATAAAAATTTGAATAAAAAGCAAAAATGGGATTCGTTAGTTGAAAAACTTTCAAAAAAATTTTCTTTTGGTGAAAATATTGATATTGAAGGGATTCTCTTTCTCATCGGATTACAAGAATATAACAAGCCTTATCAGAAATTTCGAAAAGACGATAATGTTAATTTAATTCATATTGGTATTTGCACCATCTTAGAACCTTATGGGTATTACTCTTTTGACCAGTATGATCAAGATGGTTGGCCACATTTTAAATTGGAAGAAAAACTTCCCAATCTAAAATCAGGGGAACAAATTGTTTTGCTTAAGAGTGCCATTTTAGAGTACTTTTCTAAAACAGAGTTAAACGCATAACTCTAGAAACCCTACAGCATTTTCTTGTTTTTAACCATTCAAAAGAGGTGAATTGTCCTCCCCCGATTTTAGAGCAGTGATTGCCCCAGTTTAAGTTATGTCGAAGATTTGTTTTTGCTTTGAATTGAAGCTTTAAAAGTTCCTCGAGCTATGATAACTACTAAAGTTGTTAAAACAACGGTGATTGTCGTTATGGAGACAATGACAACGGAATCGGAATAAACATGATGTTTGGTATTCCAAATAACTAACCAATGTATGGAAATTATCCATAGGGGAATAAAAAATATTAGAAACCAACCATAAAATGTTCTGAGTCTGTGATTTGCTCGTTCTCTTTGGTATCTAACCTTTCTCGTTTTCGCATCATATCATTCTCCTTCGGTTACTTTAGATTTTTTATCCTTTTCAGTTCTTTCTATGAGCTTGGATTCCTTTGCCTCTTTATTCATATAAACTCGCTATTTTCTTTGATCAATTATATTTTACCTAACTTCAGTCTCAAATAATAAGATTTAATTCTTCTAAAGGGAATTTCTTTTTCAATCAAATCATCATAAGTCTTCCACCAAGGAGTCTCTTTTTCGTGAGTTAAGAAAACTAAATGTCCTGACGAGGCGTTTTTATAAGTTCTCCACAGCATATCTAAGGTTTGACGAGTTTCAGAGTTGATTTCTCTCTCATCGGCATCTTTAATGATATTCTTTTTCAAATCGTAGATAACCGCTTTGGTCCCCTCTTCGATTTTTCTTCCTTCAAACTTTTTAAATTGATGGTAAAGTGATGGAATCACGGGGCCATATTTCCACGCTCTTATGGAATCCTTAAACAGCACTTTTTTAGACCCTAAAACGAGACTCCAACCAAAAAAGATGTAGACGAGTTTTTGTAGTTTTAAGTTCGTTATTTCTACGCTGTCCATGCTAGCTTTCTCAAGGATATAATTAGCTATATGAGCAGCTGTATAAGGAGGATTTTTAGTTTCAACGTTTGCTATTTTTATTCACACAAGTTGTTTAGAAAACGTTGTTGGAATTTGACCATTCTTTGACTTTGGATGATTTCTTAGGAAAAAATACTTGGAACCATAGAGCATTCATCTTCATTTACAGTGAGTTATAGACTACACAAATCAATCGTTAAGGCATTGAAAATAGGGTTTTATCAAGTTGATACTTTGCCAAAGTTAGTCAATCTCAATAAATTTGTTTTTTATTTGTGAGAATTCCATCTTAAAAAAACAGAACACAAAAACTCCCGTCGAATTTAAGTTTCTTATGTCATTTAATATGGTAGATAAAGTAAAAGAGCATTTAGATATTGTCGAATCTTTTGATAGTCAAGATTCAAAGGAAATTGAAAATTTTCGAATCAAATATTTAGGCAAAAAGGGAGTTGTTACAGGATTTTTTAAATCCATGGGACAACTTTCTCCCCAAGATCGGAAGCCATTGGGACAAATCGTCAATCAACTCAAAACAGAAGTAGCTCAGAAAGTCAAAAGTTTAAAAACGCATTCAAAAGTTTCTAATTCAAGTTCTAATGTACCTGATGCTACCAGACCAGGATTTCAAATTGAATCGGGGAATCGACATCCGATATCGATTGTGAAGAACAAAATCATTGAAATATTTTCGACCATTGGATTTGGATTATCTGAAGGACCAGAAATAGAAGATGATTGGCACAATTTCACAGCATTAAATTTCCCCAAGCATCATCCAGCTAGAGACATGCAGGATACGTTTTATTTGAAGACGCCAGAGAATTATTTATTGAGAACGCACACATCCACGGTGCAAGTTAGGCATATGGAGACTCATCAGCCGCCGATAAGAATTATTTCTCCTGGAAGAGTCTTTCGAAGTGAAACCATCACGGCGCGATCTCATTGCTTGTTTCACCAAATTGAAGGTCTTTATATCAACGAAAAAGTATCATTTGCCGACTTGAAGCAAACCATTGAATATTTCTGTCAATCCTTATTTCAAAAAAGCAAAATGAGACTTCGTCCATCGTATTTTCCGTTTACAGAACCTAGTGCAGAAGTGGACATCTATTGGGGGTTAGAAACGGAAGTAGACCATCGCATTACCAAGGGAACGGGTTGGTTAGAAATCATGGGTTGTGGTATGGTTGATCCCAATGTTTTAGATAATTGCAGTATCGATTCCAACAAGTTTAGTGGTTATGCATTTGGACTGGGAATTGAACGAATTGCCATGCTATTGTACCAAATAGAAGACATCCGATTGTTCTATGAGAATGACATTCGTTTTTTACGTCAATTCAAATCGGTCATCTGATTTTTGGAACAATGAGTGGTTTAGAATTTTTTAGCGGTTGCTGTTGGAATGGAACTGATATCAAATAACTATCCTTTTCAAAATCAACTAACGGCTCTAGCTTCGATGCATAATTCAGGGGGCATGCGATTTTCTAGTCGCCAAGTAATGGTCATAGGACGTTCTCCGGCGTGACCTTGATACTGTGCAGGGCCTAAAAAATAATAGGGCATCGTGCGTTTCCCAAACTTCTTATGAGTCCTAACAAACAGTAAAGGGGTGATGCCTTCTTTTTCATGTTGTGTATGTCGTAAGCCCTTTTTCCCTGAAGATGAAGTGGTGCTTTGAGATTGCCAGTGAAAAAGAGTTTCATTTATTGCATAGTCTTTGTATCGTGTTGTCGAAGAATAATCCTCTTCTTTTTTATGAAGAGTAACAAAAAAAAGATTGCATTTGGTTCTTTCATTATAGTAGACGCCCTCTCTTGGTAGATATAATTTTCCATTTCTTATATCATTAAAAGCAGCTAGGACTTGATCTCTTGAATATTGGCAATGAATGTTGAGCGGAATATGTTCATCACGAAGTGGAATGGAGTTAGAGACATGTCGGATGTTTTCATACAAAAGATTAAAAAGTGCTATTAATTCAGAGCAAATTGCTTTTTCTTCCAATAATTGAGCGAAGTAGAATTCAAAATTTCCCGCTGCTTTTTGATCAAAGAGCACACATAGTAACATCAAAAGCATTCTTTGTTGCTTGGGCTGTAGCGAGGTATAATCTTTTGGGTTCTTTAATAGGTTTCTATAAAAATCAATTAATTCTCTATCGTCTAATTGAAAAAGACTTCCGATTCTTTTACCAATAGTTTCCTCAAATGAGCTTTTTGTCGTTGCTTCCAAACCAGCGAGCCTCCTAAAACGAGTCCAATACCATTGATTCGTTGTGTAGAATTCTCGAACATCCATTTGGATTTCGCTGAGAAACTGCTTCAATGTTGTATCTGGTCCAAGGGACTTCAATTCAATCGAGAGATTTTTGGTCGTGGTTTTTATCGATTTTTTGATGTTTTCTATAACGATTTCTTGACTGAATTTGTCAAATTGAATGGCACAACCACTTGGCAGAAATGGAAATCCTGATTCGAATTGCTTTTTAACTGTCCTTCTTGAGGGAGTTTCTAATAGCGCTTTATAACGCAAATCAAAACGAAATTCTCTATGCGCTCCTCCAATAAAATCAAGGACCGTTAAACAATCTTTATCTGGATGCTTACGAAGACCACGTCCTAACTGTTGAAGGAAGATCGTGGCACTTTCTGTTGGCCTCAAGAAAAGGACGGTATTGATTTGAGGGATATCAACCCCTTCATTGTAGATGTCCACTGCAAAAATGATGTTGATGGTTCCATTGTTCAACTCCCCTTTTGCTTTCTCTCTGACTATTGGATCGGTTTGCCCCGTAATAGCAATCGCTGAGACCCCATGCTTCTTGAAATAGGAAGCCATGAAATTGGCATGGTCGACACCGACACAAAAACCAATGGCTTTTAAGTCTTTGATATCCCCTATATAATCTAAAAGAGCATTGAAAATCAAACGAGCTCTTTGGTCACTTGCGGTGTATAATTGAGATAATTCTGATTCGGAGTACCTTCCACGATTCCAAGAAATACTGGATAAGTCCATTCCATCACTGATGCCGAAGTATTGAAATGGCACCAATAAATCTTGATGGATGGCATCCCATAATCTCAATTCAGCAGCCATTTTCCCATCAAACCAGTTGAGAATATCCAACCCATCAGTCCTTTCAGGAGTTGCCGTTAAGCCTAATAAATATTTTGGTCGAAAATGATGCAGAATGTTCTGATATGTTTCGGCGGCGGCATGATGAAACTCATCAATAATAATCATATCAAAGTGTTGGGGATTTAATTGAGATAGGTATCGATCTTTCGATAAAGATTGAACCGATGCGAAGACATGATGCCAATCATGTGGTTTGTTCGCCCCATCGATTCGTTCTCCAAAATGAGTGTCCCGAAGTACCATACGGAAAGTATCTAGAGATTGTTTTAAAATTTCTTTTCGATGCGCTAAAAAAAGCAGTCGCAATTGTTTATGTTCACGATAGAGGCGTCTATAATCCAATGCGGCCATGATGGTTTTTCCGGTTCCAGTAGCCGCGACAATTAAATTTTTATACCGATGATGAACCGTTCGTTCTATGTGAATCTTTTCGAGAATTTCAGATTGAAATTCATAGGGTTTGATGTCAATAGATGGTAGATCGGAAGAATCATGATTTTGTTTTTTGATTGCCTCATCAAATTGTTTTTTATGTTGTTCTGTTCCATCATATCTTTCAAAATCACGGCTTTGCCAGTAGGTTTCAAAGGTGGCCTCAAAAACCTTGATGATTTGAGGCGCATGGGTATTGGAGATTCGAACATTCCATTCTTTTCCTTCCGTTTGTGCGGTTTGAGAAAGATTAGAAGATCCGATATAGGCCGTCGAATAGCCGGAATTTCTATAAAATAACCATGACTTTGCATGTAGTCGGGTATTCCTTGTATTGTAGGATACTTTCACTTCAGCTCCCATGTTGGTTAAAACGTCAATGGCCTTTCGTTGTGTCACGCCCATGTAAACTGTGGTGAGAACTCTTAAACGTCCGCCGTTATCAATAAAAGTTTTTAAATCTTGTTTGTAGAGATTCAGCCCAGACATTTTGATAAAGGAGCAAAGCAAATCAATACGGTCGGCAGAAGGAATTTCGGATCGAATATGATGAATTAAGCTCTCCTCTTTTGATTGTGCAATCAAGTGTGAAGCAATCAATGATTTGGATGGTCTACTCGGTCCTTTTTGATGGGTCAATTTTTCTTCAGACAGTCGATAAACAGCTCTTAAAACCCGATTGGTGACCTGACTTTTTGAAGAATTATTTTCTATGTGTTGGAGTAGCTGATTGACAAATGCGATTTGCTGATCTACTTTTTTGTTTAAAAGAATGGGCTTGAGTGTTTCGATGAGATGAATCAGCAATAATTCAACGCATTCTTCTTTGTTGTTAATTTCAGGGTGATCCATCCCCAACTCAGAATGATTCCTCAAGACTTTTTCCACTTCAAAAGACAGAAACTTTTCGTAGAGTCCTTCAGAAACCCTTTTTTTAGCCATTGATTGTACTGAATGGTTTGTGAATCAATTCAAGGGAATTGGCGAAAATTTCATGATCATCGTTTAGTCATCGATGGAATTAGAAAGAGCATTAAAATTCAAAGCCACTTCAATTAAAGCTAAATGGGAATATGCCTGGGGGAAGTTACCCAGTAATCGCTTTGATTCAAAATCAATATCTTCACTAAAAAGCCCTAAATGATTGCCATAAGAGAGAACTTGGTCAAATAATTTTTTAGCCTTTTTGATTTGTCCCAATTTGATTAAACTGCTGATAAACCAAAGGGTACAAATCGTAAAAGAGGATTTAGGGGTGCCAAAATCATCCACATTTTTATAGCGATACAAGAGACCATCTTGTAGTAAATGCTTTTCAATGGCTTGGACTGTTTTGACAAACCTTGGATCTTTAGCATCAATAAAACCATGACTTTCCATTAATAAAACGGAACTGTCTAAATGCTGACAACCATATGATTGGGTAAACGACTGTAATTCTTCACTCCATGCCTTTTTGAGAATATCTTCTTTGATTTGGTCTCTGATGGGCGTCCATTCTTCGATGCATCGTTGTTTTTTAAAAATGGTTGCAATGGAAATACCTCGGTCAAGAGCCACCCAACAGAATAATTTTGAAAAAGTAAAGTGTAAGTCATTATTTCGAAACTCCCAAATTCCCTTATCGGGGAGATGCCAATGATTGACGACAAAGCGCACCAAATTCTTGACAATGGACCATAACTCTTCATGTTTGGGAATATCATGGGGATGCTTTAATACTTGTATGTGAATGGCATCCATCAAAATACCATAAATATCGTGTTGCTTTTGTAAATAGGCTGCATTTCCGATACGAACTGGTTTGGAATTTAAATAGCCAGTGAGGTGATCAAGCGTTGACTCTGTGAGCACTTTTTCTCCATTGATGCCATACATGATGCGAAGTTGTTCTGCCTTGTGTGGTATCAATCCAATGATAAAGTCCAAGTAACGATTGACAATACGAGTATGCCCCAATTTGGATATCACTTGAACAACCATCGAAGCATCTCGAATCCAACAATAGCGATAGTCCCAGTTACGTTCTTCTCCGATGGATTCAGGAATGGATGTCGTGGGAGCTGCTAGAATCGCGCCTGTTTTATCATAGGATAATAATTTTAGAGTTAATGCACTTCGCGTGATGGTTTGGTTGTAATGCTTGAAAACTGGAGCTTTTTGGCACCAATCAAGCCAATAGGATAGGGTTTTCTTTAGCTTTTCGTTGACGTATTCTAATGTCGGGGGAACGATTTTTTCGTTATAAGTTAACAGAAAGAAAAGATCATGGTCAAGTTCAAAGTTGTTTGCCGACAAAACGAGTTCATGTTCTAGGTTGGTATACAAAAAGACCGTATCAAATCGCTTAGCTTCAACAACGCTTCGGATATGTTTTCCCCGCACCGTTGTTTGGGTGGTTTCCGAACCATATCCTAGTTTGGGATTGTATTCAACGGAAATGGTTGGTGTCCCTTGAAGTTTTTTTACGATTCTTAAAATTTCAGGAGGGGAGTGATATTCATTGCCACGCTCTCGAGGATACCTTGGCATAAAATCAATCACTTCGATAACACCATCAGAGCAAGTCAATTTCGTTTGAAGAATACATGTATTATCGATATAACTTTGAGATGTTTTGATCAATGATTTGGATCTGATGGCGAAATTTCCACCAGCTTGGTGGTCTAAAATTTTGGCAAAAACGGAAGAAGAATCAAATTCTGGCAAACAACACCAATCGATAGAACTATCGCTTTGAATTAGAGCAGCCGATCGACAATTGCCAATAATACCATAATGAAGATTCTCCAACAAACCAAAAAATTTGGACGTGCAATTTAGTTTTGCCACACCATTATTCCAAAATGGTCGAGCAACTAATTTTTCTGACAGATTCAAAATAAAGATGTTCAACACCCATATTTGTTGTCCCAAACATTGTAAAATAGATTATAGGTTTTTGTCTTTTATCAAAAAAAACTCAAGCAATGAAGCGAGATTTTGAAACGGACACAAAGATTATTTTTTTAAACGGAATGTGTCGGAATATAAACTTAACTTTTAACTCGAGTTTTTAATCCCAATGAGCAAAAATATTATCGTATCCAATCGATTGCCACTTCAAATTGTTGAACATCATGGTGAGTACAACTTTGTTTCCACAAGTGGTGGATTAGCCACAGGGATGAAATCGGTCCACCAACATGGAAATTCTCTTTGGATTGGATGGCCGGGCATTGAACACGATTCCATCCAATCCAATCAATGGAATATTTTGAAAAAGGCATTAATTCAAGACAAATACATTCCGATTCCATTGAAGAAAAAGGAAATGGAGGATTTTTACTACGGACTTTCCAATGAGTGTCTTTGGCCTTTATTTCATTATTTCATTGAATTTTCAAAGTTTAATCAAAAACATTGGAACTCATATTTCAAAGTCAATCGAAAATTTGCTGATGCGGTGATTGAAAATTTACAACCAGGAGATTACGTTTGGATTCATGATTATCAGTTACTATTATGCCCAGGCATGATTCGTGAGGTTGTTCCAGAAGTAACGATTGGTTTTTTTCTTCATATACCATTTCCATCTTTTGAGATTTTTAGAATATTCCCTTGGCGTACCGAATTACTCAATGGGATGTTGGGAGCAGATCTCATAGGGTTTCATACTTATGATTACCAAAGACATTTCATCAGCTCGGTTAAAAGAATACTGAGATTAGAAGTAAGTTACAATATTGTGGATTATAAAACCAGAAAAATTCAGGTGAGTACTTTTCCAATGGGAATTGACTATCAGAAGTTTGAAAATATTGCCATCGAACATTTTGAACAGAAAAAAGAAGAACATTCTGAAATCTTCAATTTGCTCAGAGAGTACAAAATGCTCGATCAAGCAAACAAAATCATTCTGTCCATTGACCGACTGGATTATACCAAAGGCGTTCTCAATCGTTTAGAAGCCTTTGAAGAATTATTAGAAAAATACCCGCATTACATCAAGCACGTCCATTTAATTATGTTGATGGTGCCATCTCGATCAAGCGTACCGCATTACAAACGTTTGAAAAGAGAAACCGATCGAACCGTTGGTCGAATCAATGGAAAATATGCTCTTTTGGGTTGGACACCCATTTTGTATTTCTATCGATCGATGCCCTTTGATCATTTAATCGACTTGTATATCAGTGCCGATATCGCCATGATTACTCCAGTTCGAGATGGTATGAATCTAGTCGCAAAAGAATACGTTGCCACTAGAGTTCATCATGATGGTGTTTTGATTTTAAGTGAAATGGCAGGGGCTTCCAAAGAATTTTTTGATGCTCTTTTGGTCAATCCTTTTGATAAAGTCGATATGGTTGAAAAGTTAATGCAAGCTATTGAAATGCCCATCGAAGAGCAACAACAAAGGATGGAGAGACTCAAAAAGAGAGCACAAAGGTATGATGTGACCAAGTGGTCTAATCAATTCATGGATACTTTGAAAGAAACCGAATTATTGAACCACGATGAAACGAGCATCAAAATAAATGAGACGATGGCCCAAACGATTTCGAGCCAATTTAAAAATGCAAAAAATCGATTGCTATTACTTGACTATGACGGAACGCTGGTTGGATTTCATGAAAACCCTGAAAAATCAGTGCCAGATAAAGAACTCTACGACATCTTTGACCAATTATGTTCTCAAAAAAATTTAGACATAGCCATCATCAGTGGAAGAGGCCAAAACTTTTTAGATAAACATTTTGGACGATATCCCATGACATTGGTAGCCGAGCATGGATATCACCAAAAATTAGTCAATAAACAGTGGAAAACCACAGATGTTCAAAATGTAGAATGGAAACACCATATTATTCCCATTGTTGAGACGTTTACGGACAACACACCGGGAACCTTTATAGAAGAAAAAGAAAATTCATTGGTTTGGCATTATCGAAAAACCGATCCTGAATTAGCTAAAGCTAGAGTGGTGGAACTGAAAACATTATTGAGTAGTCTTGTTGCCGATGAGTTAAAAATCATGGACGGTGATAAAATCATCGAAGTTGTGAGCTCTAGGGTACATAAAGGAGTTGCAGCGACACAACTATATGCGAGAAAGGTCTATGATTCGGTGATAGTCTTAGGCGATGATATCACCGATGAAAACATGTTTGCCGATTTACCTCAAGAAGTGATTAAAATTAAAGTGGGAACCAAACAGACGTTAGCAAATTATTACTTTAAAAGTCAAATTGAGGTGAGACCGTTTTTAAAACGTTTATATTGAATTTATAGAATAGACATTTAAAAGAGATTGTTCAATAAACATAAAATGGGCTCTCCGTCTTTTGATTCATTTGAAATTATATTTATGGAACTAAGGCTCGATGATCTTTCAAGGCAAAATCTCTGATATAGAAATTTATCTTTTTCAATATTTTAGTTTCCTTTGAGGAATTTTAATTAGAAAGACAAAAAACCGTGATTAACAAACTTCGCATCAAGGGATTTAAATCAATTAATCAAGCTGAAGTTGAATTAAAATCAATTAACGTATTTATTGGAGCTAATGGTGTTGGCAAGTCGAATTTCATGTTATTTTTTCATTTGTTAAATAACATATATGAAAAGAGATTAGAATACTATTCAATGATTAAGGGGGCTGACAAGTTATTACATTTTGGTCCTAAAAACACCGATAATATAGAGGGAGGTATCGAATTTAATCATGAAAAAGAATATAAATTTTCTTTGGTTCCTATAGATGAAAATAAACTAAATATTAAATCAGAATTAGTCTCTTATAATGATTCTATTGTAGATAAGGTTGATTATTTTGAAAAAGGCATGTCGATTGATAATTTTTTAGGAGCTTCAGATAAAGAAAGTTTGCTAAAAGAAAAGGGGATGGAAAACAGCCCCATTTATTCTTGTATCAAGAATTATTTTGAAGACTTTAAAATTTATCATTTTCATGACACAACCAATAATGCATCTATAAGAACTCCTTGCTCGATTAATAACAATGTTAGATTGATGGGAGATGGGGGAAATATAGCTGCGATTTTGTATTATCTTTAAGAAAAACACAACAAACATTTTCAAATTATTGAAAGTATCATTAAATCAACGGCTTCGTATTTTGGAGGGTTTAAGTTAAGGCCAGATAGATTTAATGAAGAAAGAATCAATTTAGAATGGTACGAAAAAAATAATCCAGACTTTATTTAATGTAAAACAACTCTCAGATGGTACTTTAAGATTTATCGCATTAACCACACTTCTAATGCAACCGAGTCCGCCAAGAGTTATCATTATTGATGAACCCGAGCTGGGACTTCATCCCGTAGCAGTCTACAAACTTGCAGGAATGATACGAAGCGTTTCGTATAATTGTCAAATCATTGTTGCAACTCAATCGGTTCATCTTGTTAGTCAATTTGATCCTAATGATGTATTGACCGTCGATAGAGTAAACTTCCAAACTGTTTTTAATCGACTCAATAGTGAAGAACTGGATGATTGGCTATCAGACTTTTCTTTAGGAGATCTGTGGCAAAAAAATATCATTAAAGGACAACCGTATTAAATTCAATAGATTTCATTGTTTGGTTGAGGGCTCCACAGAAGTTAGCGTTTTTAATGCCATTCTCAGGCCTTATCTGTATGAAAAAACAGGAGTTTACTCTGAATTTTCAACTCTAAAGAGTACTAGAGGAGGGAATGCAAAATTTAATAAGATATATCTTGAAATAAGGAATCATCTCAGGGATAAAAATAAAGTAGTGTCAACTTTCTTCGACTATTATGGCATTAACTCGTCACATAATTTCAGAAACTAGGATAAAGCTAAAATCAACCAATCTAATCCGAATGTAGGAGTTGAGTTATTGGAGATTGGAATGATTGAACTTCTCAAAGAAAAACAGAGAGACACAAGAAATTTTATTCCCTACATACAATTACATGAGTTTGAGGCATTATTATTTTTTTCCAACGTAGGCTTTGAGTTTATGTACCATAATAGACTGACGATTGAGGATTTAAATAAAATTAGGAACAGATATCAAAATCCTGAGGAGATAAATGATAACCCCAATACGGCTCCATCAAAGCAACTGATTTCAGTTATTGAATCGAGAGAAAAACGAGGTTATGATAAATATATTCATGGAGTAGAAATAGCGAAAAGAATAGGCATTGAAACGATGATGAATCAATGCCCTCGTTTTGGCCATTGGGTGAATCAAATAATCCAAAAAATTAATGAATAGATCTTATGGGTTTTTTAATTTCAACAAGTATCTCCAATTAGATATAGTAGTGATGAAAGGGAGAAACAATTCATGGTTTCTTCAATTGAGACTCCAGCGTAACCCAAAAAACAGTCTTATTCCTTGGTTCGACGTATAGACATAAGAAGGGTCAAAAGTCAGAGCATAGGGATTATTATCAGTAGGCAGGGCATTGCCTGCAGCATCAAATGTAACCTCTGTGTCAAAAGGATCAAATGGTCGAGAGATGCTATTTGCTGGAGGAGTATAGTTCAGGATGTTTTTTATTCCCCCATAAGATTCTATTGTGTTATTCCAAATTTTAGTAATCTGTAAGTTAACAATGTTGAAAGTATTTGAAAAAGAAGGCCTAGGATCAAGCTCCCCAAGCTTAGGCAACTTTAAAGGGCCAACGGTGACTCCAGTTAAATCCATAATGATATTTTGTGACAACCATTTTTTTTCTAACCGCCACACTCCTTGGAAGCGCTCTGTAAGATAGGGGCGTGTTTTGACTTCGTCTTCTTTGATGTATGAATCAAGGTAAGTGGCTCCTAAATTAATTCGATACCCACTTTGGGATAGTAAATTCACATTCAACGAAGCTCCTTGTGTTATTGAAATACCATTAAGGTTATCATAAATAATCTTGTTGGGATCTGTATCATAGTCTGGAATGATTTTGTTTGAAAATTGAGTGCCAAAAACACTAAAATCAAAATCAAGAATAACGCCTTTTTTGAAATATATGTTTTTGACATAATTTAGGTTAACATTCCATGATCTTTCGGGATCTAGATCATTTAAAAAAACGACATCTCGAGCTCCGGTTAACGCTGCATGATCCTCTGTAAATACTTGAACCACTCGATATCCAGATCCTGCGGTCAAACGTAGCGTAGAAGTTCTGTTTTTATTGCTCAATTTGTAATTCAGCCTTGGGGTTAGAATGTTTCCATATAACGAATTATAATCGTATCGAAGGCCTAGTAACAATTCACTAGTATCTTTTAATTCAATCAAGTTTTGAACAAATATTCCTGGCAAGTGCGTTTTTTCTGATTGATTGAGACGGGTTACTTCATCAAATGTGGCCGTGGTATCATCATCATAGAAAGTATATCGATAGGTTAATCCAAACAAAAGCTCATGTTTTTCAAAAGAATTGTTCCAGATTAACTGACCAAAACTGATGCTTTGATTGGCATTGAACACCGTATCCCCATAAACAGAATCATGATCATGGTCATTAAAACTAAATTGTAGAAAAAGATTTTTGTTGAATTGGTATCTGCCAAAAAGTTCGAATCTTCTTGTATAAATACTTTCACCGTAGACTTGATCTCCTCCTCGATACTTTGGAGTCCAATTTAATTCTCCACCCCAGCGATCTTCATAAACAAAGCGCGAAGAAAGGGACAATTGATTTCCAAAGTTTAACTTTTGAAAAATGGATATACGGTCTTGAAGGGTCAAATCAGTAATTCCATCATCATTCTTATCTATTGGATTGGAATAATTGAAATAATTAATGCCTAGTAATCCTGTGGAATTTTTTGATAAGGAGTAACTATAGCCCACATCGGTATTGAGTTCCCCCCAACCCGAGACAAAAGAGTCCATGGTGAGTTTAGATGTTTTCTCAGGAGATTTTGTGATTAAATTAATCACCCCACCGATAGCTTCAGAACCATAAAGTGTCGAAGCAGGCCCCTTGATGATCTCAATTTGATCAATTAAGGATTGTGGAATTCCGGATAATCCATAGACTGTGGATAATCCACTGACAATAGGTAGCCCATCGATGAGAACCATCGTATAACTTCCCTCTTGACCATTGATATGAATATCGCCGGTATTGCACACATTACAGTTCAGTTGAGGTCGTATTCCATTGACATATTCTAGCGCTTCAAAAACAGATGATGTAGGATTGGCTTTAAAAAATGCATGGCTATAAACTTCTACTGGGACAGGACTTTCGAGTTTAGACACAGGTTTTAATGTGCCAGAAATAACCACTTCTTGAAAAGAATCATCAACTTGGAGTTCGATAATTCCCAAATTAACCGATGAATCTACGGTTGCCACATGAGGTTTATGACCTAATGAAGAAATGATAATTTCAGATGGATCATCGGATGAAATATTGATGTTAAATTGTCCTTCAGAATTAGTGATGGTTCCAACATTCGTGCCTCTTACAACTATTGATGCTCCTTCAAGTGGGATTTCTTCTGAATAAACGGTACCGGTAATGGTATGTACTTGTGCCATGGTGGTTTGATAAAGCAGCACAATAAATAAAATGAGCCTCATTGAAAAATTTAGGGGGGGGGATAAAATTATTCAATTAGTTTATAATAACTCTAAATAGCAACGATGAGATTATAAAACATGGCGTTATGATGGATAAATATCCATCACACAACACTATACATAGAGAAAAGACATATCAGTAAGCATGAAGTCTATGATTCCGAACAAAATACAAAAGGTACTCTTTTAACTGAGTCCCTAAGTAATAGGGCAAATTCATCAGTAAAAAAGGTTTTCCATTCACTGTTTTTGTCTCTTGAATTGAAAACTCACCACCATAAATACGAACCGCATAGGGATGATTAGATTGGAGAATAAATTGATGTAGAGATCTCAGTTTTCCCGCACTACCAGATTTGATTTCAATAGGGATTACTTTTCCATCGATGACTTGAACCAAATCAACTTCTGCGGATTGATATTTCACATCTCTGACCCAAAATTTAGGGAGGTCGTTTGTTCGGTTTTGGATTGAAATTAATTCTTGAAAAATAATATGAGGAATAAGGGATCCTTTATAACTTCCACTAAAATCATCTAAGCCAAGCAAGTCGGAATGAATTCCTAGAATAAAGTTTAACAGTCCCGTATCTAGAAACTGCAGTTTAGGAGACTTCTTAAAGTTAGGCACCAATGGGGTTTGATGATTTGTCGTTGGATAAAGGAGTTGAATGATTTGAGCTTGATCTAATCTTCTAAAGACTTCACCGACTTCTCTTGATTTATAGTTTGATTCGCCAAAGTTTTGGAATTTGATTCGGCGATCAATAAAAAAAGCAGCTTTTGATAGGAGATGTTTTGTAATGTTTTTACCCACCCCATTTGGGGCATATTTGACGGCATCTCCAGCAAATGTTTTCCAGAGGCTATCATAAATTTTAATCAATTCCGGCAACTTTTTCCCTGCAATATCAAGCTTGATAATCTCAGGCATTCCACCAATAAGACAATAGTGATGAAAAAGATCTTTCAACACATGATGAGCAAATGGTTTTACTGGAATTGTTCTTAATTGATGCAATGTGTTATCATATCCTTTTGCAGTCAGGTATTCCACAAAATTGAAAGGAGATAAGTATAAAAATTCAACTCTTCCAACAGGAAAACTTGCCACCTCTTTTGAGGCGAATTCTAATAGAGAACCAGCGGCGATGACATGAAGTTTTGGTAACTCCTCATAAAAATACCTGAGCAGTTGTATGGCTTTTGGATATTCTTGAATCTCATCAATAAATAGCAGCGTTTCTGAAATATCTTTTGAATCTAACTCATTTTTGAGGAAAATTGCATTGACAATCGTATGAACGTCATCTGAGTTGAAGAAAAAAACACAGTCACTTGACTTTTCAAGATTTAAAAATATTTTTTGTTTGTACGTTTTTGCAAATTCTTTAACAACGGTTGTTTTACCAACCTGTCTTGCTCCCCTAATGATGAGGGGCTTTCTGGGTTGATCCATTTTCCATTGCTTTAGATGATGGATGATGCTTCTTTGAAAGATCAAAACGAAAAAAAATAGAGAATTTAGAAATATAAAACTACAAAAATGTCATAAATAAGGCCATATGTGCGCGTATATATGTCATAAATAAGGCCATAAACGCTTAAAATAAATGCAATGGATTCTCATTCGATCGAAGAATAGACTAAAAATCAAATCAGAGTCTATTTTTTTGTCACCTTTATCAGAAATAGCACAACTCCATAGATAAACGCTGAATGAAAGGGATCAAGGAAGTTTCAATGAAGGTGTGGTATGCTAATAGGTTCATGATAAGTGTCACGAATTTCATTGAGAATGGTCAAAAGTTCATCGTACGTTTTTGCTGTCAATAATCGAAGTCGAAACGGTTTGATGCCATAGATTCCTTTGAGATAATTTCTATAATGTCTTCGCATTTCTAAAATGCCAAGAGTAGATCCTTTCCATGCAATGGCCATTTCTATGTGTTTTTTAATCGTCTTTAGTCGCTCTTCAATACATGGAGAATCTAGGATTTGTCCTGATGATAAATAATGTTTTACTTGATTAAAAAACCAAGGATGGCCGATGCATGCTCGGCCAATCATCGCTCCATCCAATCCATAATTATCACGCATCACTTTTGCTTTTTCAGGAGAATCAACATCACCATTACCAAAAATGGGGATATGCATTCGTGGATTTTCTTTTACTTGAGCAATAGGATTCCAATTGGCTTGTCCTTTATACATCTGGGCTCTTGTTCGTCCGTGGATAGCAATGGCTTGTATGCCAACATCTTGTAAACGTTCAGCAACATCAACAATTTGAATAGAATCATGATCCCATCCCAATCGGGTTTTAACGGTGATGGGTAGATGCGTCCTTTGAACCATTTCTTTGGTTAGAGACACCATTTTCGGGATGTCTTTCAGAATCGCAGCACCAGCTCCTTTGCAGACCACTTTTTTCACGGGACATCCATAATTGATATCGATAAAGTCAGGATTAGTTTTTTCAACGATATCAATGGACTGGACCATCGAATCCAAATTGGCTCCAAAAATTTGAATCGCCACAGGACGCTCCCTTTGATAAATATCGAGTTTTTGAACGCTTTTAGCCGCATGACGGATTAGCCCTTCACTGGAAATAAATTCAGTATACACCACATCAGCACCATTCTCTTTGCAGAGTGATCGAAATGGAGGGTCACTGACATCCTCCATGGGGGCAAGTAATAAGGGAAACTCACCCAATTCGATATCTCTGATTTTGACCATAATATTAGAACACAAAAATAATTGAAGATTCGAGTGTCGGATTTATTGAATAAAATTCCCTTTGAATTAGGCGTTAATGAATTGATGCCTATGGTGATAAAGTATCTTTGCCATTCATTCTGTGTCATATAGTGAATCATATTCGAAATTTTTGCATCGTAGCACATATTGATCACGGCAAGAGCACGCTTGCTGATTGTTTGTTGGATTATACGAATACGATTCATAGTCGTCAAAAACGAGAACAACTGCTAGATAATATGGATTTGGAAAGAGAGAGAGGGATTACCATCAAATCACACGCCATCCAAATGGAACACCAACATGAAAATCAAAAATTCATTTTTAATTTGATTGATACCCCCGGACATGTTGACTTTTCTTATGAAGTCTCGAGATCCATTGCAGCATGTGAAGGAGCTCTTTTAGTCGTTGATGCTTCTCAAAGTATTCAAGCCCAAACGATATCAAATCTTTACTTGGCTGTTGATAATGAGTTAGAAATCATTCCGATCATCAATAAAGTGGATTTACCATCGGCCAATGTGGAAAATGTAACCGACCACATTGTTGGACTGCTAGGATGTTCTGAAGATGAAATCATAACGGCCTCAGCAAAAACTGGGTTCGGCGTTGAAAAAATCATTCAAGCCATCATCGAACGAATCCCCCCACCAAAAGGAAATCTTGATGAACCACTCCAAGCCTTGATTTTTGATTCCATATTCAATTCTTATAGAGGGGTTGAAACTTATTTTAGAATTTTTAATGGAAAAATTTGTAAAGGCGATAAGGTCCAATTTCTTTCCACAGGAAAAAGTTACCAAGCCGATGAAATAGGCATTTTAAAATTAGATAAATACCCTACCGATGTTCTTTCAGCAGGTGATGTAGGGTACTTAATTACTGGAATTAAGCAAGCAAAAGAAGTCAAAGTGGGCGATACCATCACCCATTTAGATCATCCTACTTCCTGTGCTGTAGAAGGATTTGAAGATGTCAAACCGATGGTTTTTGCAGGAATCTATCCCATCAACACCGATGAATTTGAAGAATTAAGAAATAGCATGGAAAAATTGCAATTGAATGATGCATCGCTGCAATATATTCCAGAAAGTTCTAATGCACTCGGCTTTGGATTTCGTTGTGGATTTCTAGGCATGCTTCATTTGGAAATCATTCAAGAACGTTTAGAGCGTGAATTTGATATGTTGGTTATCACAACGGTCCCCAATGTTTCCTATCATGCATTTACTAGAAAAAATCCAAATCAACAGGTTTTGGTCAACAATCCTTCAGATTTGCCCGATCCTTCGGTAATCGATCGTATTGAGGAACCTTTCATTGAAGCCAGTGTCATCACCAAATCTGATTTTGTAGGTAGCATCATGAAATTGTGTATCGATAAGCGTGGAACCATTAAAGGGCAGTCTTATTTAACTCCAGAAAGAGTGGAACTTATTTTTGAAATGCCATTGGCTGAAATCGTATTTGATTTCTATGATAAACTCAAAACCTATTCCAAAGGATATGCTTCTTTTGATTATCATCCAATAGGCATGAGACCTAGCAAGTTAGCAAAGGTAGATGTTCTACTCAACGGTAATCAAGTGGATGCCTTATCGGCCTTAATCCATGCAAAAAGTGCATATTCCATCGGAAAAAAAATGTGTTTAAGATTACAAAAGTTAATTCCTCGCCAACAATTTGATATTCCGATACAAGCTGCTATCGGTAGTAAAATCATTGCACGTGAAACCATTAAAGCGGTTCGAAAAGATGTGACTGCAAAATGTTATGGTGGAGATATTACTCGAAAAAGAAAACTTTTAGAAAATCAAAAAGCAGGAAAGAAAAAAATGCGTCAAATTGGTAATGTTGAAATTCCCCAAAAAGCGTTTATGTCCATTTTGAAACTCAACGATTAATCAATAAAGAGATGATGGGAAGAAGTTTGATTCGATATTGGGTTTTCATTAGTTGAGACTTGTTTTATTGAAGAAAAAGGAACCACAATCCAAAAAGAGATAACCGTTCCTTTCTACTTCCCATGGATTGTATTGTTATTATACCAATTTGTATTATGTGTTTATTGATTATCATCTTATGGCCATTAAGCTAAAGCAGATGAATTATGAGATACAAATATTTTGTCCTGACTCTAAAAAGTAATTTAAAATGCAAATTAGTATTAGTTTCAAACTAGTTTGTTCCACAAATGAAAAGGTTAAGGGCTTGGAATCCATGTCAGGAACATCTTTGGTTTAGCGAGACCCAATCAGAAAATAACGATTATTTTAGCCTGTAAAGTAAAATTCATGATAGCACCCAAATTCTATTCGAAACAAATAAAAAGAATTGGAATCGTCGTTTTTTCTTTCATGTGTGTATTGCATCACGGATATAGCCAAGAAAATACAGATGATTTGGATTTATCCAAAATGATCCAACCTATTGATGAAAACAATATTTTAAGAGATGAGAATTACTATAATTGGGGATCATCCATCGTTAAAGGAAAAGATGGGAAATATCATTTGTTTTATGCACAAATGCCAAAAGAACATGGATTTCGTTCTTGGCTAACCGATGGTGTTATATCACGCGCCACTTCAGACAATCCTTCAGGTCCTTATGTTCATCAAGAGGTGGTATTAAAAGGTCGTGGACCTGGCCATTGGGACGCTCATACCGCGCACAATCCTAGAATAAAGTATTTCGAGGGTCAGTATTATCTCTATTACATGTCAACCAATATCGATGATAGAGAGTTGACCAAGGATCAATGGTATCAAGCTCGGTTTGAAGATATTGAAAATGAGTTTCGAGCTTTGGTGCGGGAAAATCAACGCATTGGTGTGGTGGTGGCCGATGATATCCATGGTCCATGGAAAAGATTTGACGCTCCAATTGTGGAGCCTGCAGGGCCTATTGTAAAAATAACGTGTAATCCAGCTATTGCACAACGACCCGATGGTGGATACGTCATGTTGGTCAGAGGAGACAAACCCAATCAGGAAAGATTGGTGCGCAGTCAAGCGGTGGCTATGGCCCCTTCACCAATTGGACCTTGGGAACTTCTTCCGACAGCAGCTGTTGGGAATTTGGATTCAGAAGATCCTGCCATTTGGTATGATGAGAATAGAAAACGGTATTACGGTATTTACCATGCTTTTGGTTATATGGGATTGATCACTTCTGAAGATGGAAAACATTGGCAAAGAGCAAAGAATTATAAAGTATTAGGAAAAACCATCACCTATAAAAATGGAAAGCAATTGGATGTAGCTAGACTAGAACGTCCTTTTGTATATGTTGAAGATGGGTTGGCCAAAGTCATGACAGTAGCGGTCAGAGAAAAAGATGGTACCACATACTCTTTGTTTATTCCGTTGAAATAGTCTAATTAAACCAAGGAAATGGTATACCGAAGTGCAATGACATGACCGGAAGCAGTTAAATCCTATGGGAGGAAGAGTCAAAGACTAATGCAAGGAAGATGATATTGAAGATAAAGAAATAAAGAGGGCAAAACGGAGCGTGTGATTTCGGGGTAAAAAATTTGAATAAATGGTGATTGTTGTGTTCCCTAGCGAGATAGAAGAGAAAAAAGATGAGAATTGGTCAATGGTTTATAGCTCCAATGAGAGAGTTTCTATTGAAAACTTTTGCCATTGTTCTGTACCAAAATTAGGTCAACATTCGAGGTATGATTATTATGAAGGTCGTGTCAATGTATTTAGTCATAAAGAGCGAGAAGTGATAGCATCATTTGTAGAAAAAAATAATAAAATTCAAAAGGAAGATATAACACAACACTTTGAATCCTATGATTTCATTCAAAACCCAGAAAAGTTTTTTGAAAGAGCATTGGAAAAAGGAGTATTTCACCAACAAAGAGATGGGATATACTCTGTGTCTGTTCCTTCCATGAAAACTTGGTTGATTCATCACTATTCAGTTTCAAAAAAGCAATAGAAAATAAAGGAAACGACATGTCAAAGCAGCAAAAACGTGATCAAAAAGCGTTAAGTTCCGTATGGAAGAAAGAGTTAAATCATTACTTTTTTAGATTTTCAAGTTTGCCATGATTGTATCCAGCTCTCGAAATGAGACAATTGAGAATTTGACAATTCATGGATAGAAATATCTAATGAGAAATTAGCTAGTGAAATTCAGAAACGAAACCTTTATTTTATGGCCTTTTCATCTTCAGAAAAAACTTCAACAATCAGATCAATTTCTATTGCAATATTATTCGGAAGAGACCCCATACCAACCGAGGTTCGAACGTGTTTCCCTCGTTCACCAAAGACCTCGACCATTAAATCCGAAATTCCGTTCGTAACTAAGGAATGATCGGTAAATGTAGGAGCCGCATTGACCATACCACGGATTTGCACAATTTGTTTGACACGATTTAAGTTCCCTAGTGAAGCTTTGATTTTTGCTAATTGTCCCAATCCAGTGATACGAGCTGCCTGATAGCCTTGCTCGATGGTTAAATCTTGACCTAATTTGCCCGTAATATATGTTCCATCTTCGAGGAGCGGACCGTGTCCAGCTAAAAAAAGCAAATGGCCAACTTGAATGTCTCCGACATAGTTAGCCACTGGTTGTGGCACCTCGGGTAGCGTTATTCCTAGTGTCGATAATTGGGATTCAGGATCATAAATCGAATCGATTTGTGCTTTGAGATTAGCGAAAACCAATATAGAAATGAAACAGGATAGCGATAGAGTTTTCATATAGCAAATTGACGGAATAACTCCTGAATACGCCTGGCCACGATACGTTCTTGACCGGGAGCCATCATCCATGTCGTGATTCCTACATGTTCTGTATTGCCAACGGTGGCAATGGAAGGATGCCCTAGTCTTAATTTTTCTCGAAATTCATTTGGAGTAATGGCCACTTTTGATTGATCCCAAAATAATTTCAGACTGGGAACATGGTTGGCATGAGGTGGAACGTGTACTTGAGCCTCAACACCTGAGACTGAAAGAGCATTTTTTTTAATGAGTTCAATTTGATATTCCCAAAATTTCCATTGGCTTTGATGATCGGTTTTTAAATAGAGTTCCAAAGCCACCAACATCCCTAGTATTTCTTCTTTATTGACTTTCATGCCTCGACCGATGGTTTGACCACGAGGTGGGGTGTGTAATCGAGCCGCTTGGATGTATTTTTTCTTACCGTATAGCAATCCTGCACTTTGGGGACCACGCAGTCCTTTCCCTCCTGAAAAGGTGACTAAATCAAACCCCATTTTTTGGAATTTAAATAGATTTTCAACCGGTGGCACATCCGCCGCACAATCAATTAATGTGGGAACATGATATTGTTTGCCTAAATCAACCCACTCTTGGTATTTAATTTCTCCCAAATGGGTATGGGCATTTAAAAACCATAAAAGAGCAGTTTTTTTGGATATTGCTTTTTGGAGTTGCTCGGCCGTTTCTACAAATATTACTTTGGCTCCTACATTCGTTAAGGCTTGCTTGTAACCAATATCATGACTTTTTTGAATAATCACTTGGTCGGGCATGCCTTTGGTATTGGGCAATTGGGATACTTTTTGGGGATCCATCCCCGTCATCAAACCGGCCATAGCGATCGACATCGCACCAAAACATCCTGAAGTCACCGTGGCGTCTTCACAATCCAATAATTGGGCGATTCTCAACCCAACTTTGTCTTGTAATTCGTCCAAGTCAACATATTGCGTGGTTCCAAATTGGATGGCCTCAACGACTTCTTGTGGCATCAGAGAACCCGTCATGGAGGTATAGGTTCCAGCGGCATTGATAAACGTTCGAACCCCCAGTTCTTTAAAAAAATCTCGACTGATAGCATCAGCAGTAGCTGGATTCTCAGTCGCACGTATGATTTGATGACTGCCTAATCCAACAAAGGGTAAAGACCCGAGTAGTTTTAATAAATGTCTTCTGGCTAACATGAATTTTTTATGAGCCGACGGCAGCAATGCAGTCCATTTCGACTAGAGAATTGCCGGGCACGCCACCATAAGTAGCCACGGTGGTGCGAACGGGGGGATTATCACCAAACCGACCCCGATACACTTCATTCATGGGATGATAATCGGCTAAGTCAGCTAAATAAACATTGACTTTGAGGACTTGTTCCATGGAAGAACCATGTTTGACCAGTTCTTTTTCAAGTTCTTTGAGAACATGGTCTGTATGAGCTTTGATATCACCATCAAAATGAGCTCCTTTACCGGCCACATAGATAGTATTTCCATGCCTGACGGAACCAGAAAACAAAGGAATTTGTTGGTCATGAGTAATGTTAGAAACCCTCTTTTGGGGATTTTCCTGGTGAGACGCACGCACTTGAGTGAGGCCAAAGAGCCCAGCCACCCCGAGGGTTAATTTTTGAAATGATTGACGTCGTGAAAGATTGATAGATTTCATCATATGATGTATTAAATGGTTACCACATTCGTTTTTCTAATAATTTTTGGATTTGTTCTTCGGAAACAGGGAGGGATGCACTATTTTCTTCGAGCCAATTGGAAAAATCAGTTTCTATTTCATCCGTCCATTGATTGTCTATTTGACCAGGGGTATAGCGCCCTTCTTTCAAACGAGTAATTCCGAATAAATCCCGTAATCGAACGATTTCAGATGTTTCAACAACGGTTTGGGCCAAATGAGCTGGAATAAAAATGACCCCTTCTTTTTTAGCTAATACGACATCGCCAGGCATGACGGTGGCTTGACCGATTCGGATAGGGTAGTTGATACTCAACAACATCACATGGTTGAGAAATGAAGGATGCCAGTCGCGGACAAAGGCATTGAATCCCTCGATTTGTGAGAGGCCTTCCAAATCTCGACTAGAAGCATTAAAGACCACGCCTGTTTTGCTTTTGGCATAAATCGAATTACCAAGATTATCACCAATTAAAGTCCCATCGATAATTTTTCCAAATCCATCAGCCACATAAACATCATGAAGAGTCAATCGATCGATAGGCCAAGAATTGGTGTTGCCTATTTCTCCTTGTTTGACCCCTTGATCTTTGATGACTTGGGCGATATCGGGACGTTCTGGCATGTATTGAACCGTTAGGGCTCTACCAACAACGGGAACATCCTCGTGAAGGGGTTTCCACCCACTTTCGAATTGATTGTGATATCCGTTGTTCCGTAAGACACCCCAAGCTTCTTCAATAGTGACCCGCTTCATGCGATCGAGTATGTCCGAGGGGACTTTGGGACGGCCATCTTCAAATCGATGACCTGCCCAATGGGGAGTGAGTTTGATCAGTTGTTCTTTGCTGAGATTTTGTCCGTTCGATAGAAAGGGACAAAACAATAAAATTAATAGTATAAAAAAGGGCTTCATCATTTTATTTTTTCGACTCTTTTTCTCGCCACCAACTAGCCAGCGTGGATCCGGAAATGTTCATCCATGGCCCGAAGATGGCAGGAGCCAATCCCACGGTGGCCACCTTGCCCATTTCCAAGGCAATCCCTGACGCCAATCCCCCATTTTGCATCCCCACTTCAAAAGCAATCGTGCGACAATCTCTCTCCGGCATACGGATGAACCGACATCCCCAATAGCCAAAAAAGTAACCCATTAAATTATGCATAATAGCTGCCACAATCAACAGAAATCCGATGGTTAAAAGATTATCTCGACCAGAAGCTGTAATGACTGTAATGACAATCGCAATCCCTGCCATCGAAATGATGGGCATGGCCTTATCCAACCAAGAAGCTCTTCCATGAAAAAAGTGATTGAACACCAAGCCAAGAATGATGGGAATGATCACAATTTTGATGATGCTCAGCATCATGGCCCAAAAATCGATGGGGATAAACTCTCCAGCTAGGGTTTCCATTAAAAAAGGCGTCATCAATGGGGCCAATAGGGTAGCCACAGCAGTCAAGGTGACTGATAGAGCAACATTGGCTTTGGCCAAATAGGCCATGACGTTTGAGGCCAGGCCACTTGGTGAAGATCCAATCAAAACAACTCCAGCAGCAATCTCCGGTGGAAATTTTAGAAACAGAGCCAACCCCAATCCCACCAAGGGCATGATCGTAAATTGACACACCACACCCACCAACACCCCTTTGGGCATTTTTAAAACGCCATAAAAGTCTTTAATGCTCATGGAAGTTCCCATCCCAAACATGATGAGTTGGAGTAGGGGAACGATCAATAGGCTCATTTGGAAAGTCCCAATGGACACAAATGGTTGTGGCCAATACAGCGAAACCAATACAGCAGAAAACACAAATAGTGCAAAGGACAGTCCTTTGAATAATTTGGTAGCGTGAACCCCAATGGCAAGAAATATCAGGGTGATAAAACCGACAAAAAACACATCGATTCCAAAGACTTCATCGAAAATGAGATATGAAACCAGGATCGTAACCATCAGAACCATGAAAAATCGATTTCCCTTAAAACTAAGCACTGCTACACCCCCAACAATCGTCATCAATAAAGGTAAATCAACTTTCCATGAAAGCAACAGATCCAATCCACACAAAAACAAGCCAATCAGGCTAAGCCCTAAAAAAACTTGATAAAGATTACTCATTTTGAGTCCAAAGTTCCCCGTGGAGTCCGTTGAGATCGTAAACGACCTGTCCATCTTTAATCGTCATTTGGCAAGATAACTTTTGAGTTCCCTTGATTTTTTTGTTTTGGGTGTCTAAAAATCCAAAGTCCCCATTTTCTAGTTTTAAAAGAGTCATATCGGCGATGGCTCCTTTGGATAGATGGCCTAATTCAGGTCTTTGAATCACTTGAGCCGGTTTCCAAGTCGTGGCCTTGATGACTTGTTGCAGCGTCAAATTCATATTTAGAAATTTAGACATGACATTGACCATATCTTTCATGGCTCCATTCATACTACCGGTGTGTAAATCGGTACTAATGGTGTCAGGGTAGAGGCCTTGATGGATAGAAGGTATGGCTTGGTCAAAAATAAAACTAGCGCCACCGTGTCCGACATCGAAAATAAGTCCTTTTTTTTGAGCCTCAATAGCCGATTTTCGAAGCTGCCCATCATCTTTTAAGACGGCTTCTCGACCATTCACATTGGCATAAACATGGGTGAAGATATCACCAGGTCTCAATTTTTCTAAAAATAAAGTATCAAGAGATAATTCGGGCTGACTCCCTCCAAAATCAATCATCACAGGGATCTTAGCCAGACGCCCCGCTTCTACGGTCAGTTCTGTCGGTCGCCAATCATAACCACTATAATGTGCCAATTTAATGCCGATGATATCCGATTTATATTTATTGGCGACCATGGCCGTTAATTTGGGATCCATATCACGAAGGTCTTGTTCATAAGCGCCTCCAGACATGCCGTTCCCTACAATATTGATAAAAGCCAAAACGCGTGTTTTAGCTCGATCGATGGTTTGTCGTTTAAAGACTTCAAAGTTTTTCCAACCGGCGCCACCGGTATCCACGAGGGTCGTGACACCACTTTCAAAAGTGAATCCATCGGGAGGCAACGAGCCAAAACTATTGGCTAAATACCGATCTGGAGTCGTTCCATGGAAGGCGTGAGCATGGAGGTCAATCAAACCCGGCGTGACAATCAATCCTTCCGCATGGATAATGTGCTTAGCATCCAAATCCGATAAGTCATGACCAAGATGGCTCACGTGTCCATCGGTGACTGCGAGATCCATTTTTTGATCAATCTTGTTTTTTGGATCAATTAAATGACCATTTAAAATCAATAAATCAGGAGCTTGCCCCCAGGCAATGGATAGACAAAAGAGAGATAGTAAATAGGAGAAAAATAAATGTTTCATGTTGCTTTAAAGTTCAGAATGGAGATCATGTCTGATATTATATACTTCGTCAGATGTGATCGGAGATGCTTGATTTCCAAAATGAGTTCTGAGATAAGTTAAAATTTCGGCCACATCTTGATCACTTAAAAATTCATTGGGAGGCATGATCCCATTAAATGTTTTGCCGTTGACTTCAATGGGTCCTTCCATCCCTTGTAGTATAATTTTGACAAGTCTTTTTTTATCCCCAGTCACCCAATCGGTACCCACCAACGTTGGAAATCGATTTCCATCCCCTTGAGCATTGGGTTGGTGACATGTTGCACAATATAGGTTAAATTTTTGCTTTCCAGCAAGCTCTAATCCTTCATGGAGAATATCATGATTCATATCAGGGGTTCTAATATGAGCTAAAGCAAAGCGGTCTTTCATTTTTTTTCTGTCTTTAGGCGAATAAGAATGTCGATTTCCTGTGTATTCTATTTGCCATATTCTGCCTTGATTGGTATCGCCGATATACATTTTACCATCGTTAGAAAAGGCAATTCCCATGGGCCTATATAAAGCATCACTAGCATTGACTATGGGAGAAACGCCAGCAAATCCATCAGCAAAAAGATCATACTCTTCGGTGGGCTCTCCATTTTCAAACGGAATGAATCCTACAAAATAGCCACTTTGAGAATAGGGGGCTCGATTGGTCGATCCATGAAAAGCCACAAAGGCCCCACCATGGTAGTAAGAGGGGAAATCATGATTGTTGTAAAAAACCAAATCATTAGGAGCCCAGTGCCCGGGAAAACCGATGATTGGATTGTTATAATGGCTACACCGATCCACTTTCTCTCCATCGCCACCATATTCCGGGGCAAGCACTTTTTTATGAATCAATTGATCATAATAACAATAGGGCCAACCAAAATGATCTCCTTGTTGGATTTCGAGAAATTCTTCAGAAGGTAACAGAGCGCTTTGCCAAGAACTATACCGATCTGGCCATAATCTTTTGAGATCATCCCTTCCATGCATCACCGCATAAAGTTTTTTATTTTCAGGGTTCCAATCTAGAGCCACGATGCTTCGCAATCCAGAAGCAAATAATTGACCGCTTTCTTGTGTTTGATTCAATTGGTTGGCATCAAATTTCCAAATCCCACCATGGTCAATGAGTTCTATACATGGATCTTCTCCAGATTTTAAGGGCGTTCTTTTTGGACTTTGGCAATTATTAGAGGGGGCTCCAAAGGGAACATACATGTTTCCTGAATCATCAAAGGCCAGTGGTTTCGCAATATGTTCGTGGGATCGATGGGGATGGTCATCGATTAAAACCGTTTCAATGTCTCCGATGGGTAATTGGGTGACGGAATCGAGCTTTTGACGATAGACTTTTAGTTGAGAACTGAAATACAAATACCCATTGTAAATGTGGGAAGCAGTGGAATAATTGCCTCTCTGTTGTTCCCCATGATGTCCCATCATGCTGATGGAATCAGCTTTTCCATCCTTATTTTGATCCATCAACATAACCACAGAACCTTGAGGCGAAGGTCTTTTGAGTTTGGCATACACAATGCCATTATCACTGACCGAAAGATGTCGAACACCAGTGACAAGAGAATCGACAAAAACTTTTGCCGTAAATCCATTGGGCAAAAAAAGTTCGGAAGAGGGATGTTGTTGATGTGTACAGTTTAAAGAAAGCATCAGGAATAAACTGATACTTATCGGAATTTGTAAAACGCCTAAAAAACTTTGTTTATTCGAATACAAGTGTGCCAAAGTAGTTTGGTTGGTGAAAAGAAGGAGACTTGGTGGGAACTTGATTCCACGAAAGGAAATGAGGCTCGATGGTAAAATCACCACATTTATAAAAATTGCCTCGAGCATTTAAATCTTGAAATTTTAAACCGGGATGATGAACAAAAATCCTTTGATCCATTTCAATGGATAGCGTCCATGAAGTATTTTCTTTTTGAATATCTAAGGAGTTTTTTCCTAAAGATGAATGAACGCGAATGTGTTGTTGAATCAAATGCGGCGAGATGAATTCTCTAGTATTTAAGTCTGAACCGTAAGCTAAGTGTACTGTTCCGATACTATTGAATTCAAAATTGTAATAGTTAGGATCGTTTTCAATGGCAACAAAAAATTCAACACAACTATCTTGATGTGTTCTAGAATTGGTTTTGGTTTTATTAGCCAAGACATGTTTTTCAGTCACATGGTATACCAATAAAATGGAGTCATCAGTATGTGCTATGTGAAAGGTTACTTTGGGTCGATAACTAAATTCAGGCCAATTGACAATGTCGATGTTACTGGTCATTGTGTATGGTTGAATCAATGATGCTAATTCATGAATGTTGTTTTTGTTTGGATTTGAAATTTTAGGGACGTTTAAAATTTTATTTTCTTGACTCATTAATTGGGTTCCTAGTGACATTAAATTCCCCAAAAAGAAAATGATTGTTATTTTGGACAAATCACACACAAGGAAGAATTCCCTCAAATTTAAAAAACCTCAAATATTTGTTATCGTGTGGTTCAGTAACAAATTGAAACATCTCGAAAAAGGCAATCATGATTATTGATCCGTATGGATTTAATTTTTAGCTTACAATTAAGTTTGTAAATCTTTAACAAATCATGAAAAATCATATGCTATCTATTCTATTTGGTGTGCTATCCGGTATCGTGTTTAGCCAAACACCATCTGATTTATACCAAGCCCATGATTATGTATATGTTGGGGAGTATACGCAAGGATTAGAAGGACCAGCGGTTGATGTTTTTGGCAATCTTTATTTTGTGAATCCTAACCATCAAGGGTCCATTGGGAAAATTGATGCCGACAGAAATTTTAGTTTATGGATCGACTCACTACCTCATGGAAGTGTTGCCAATGGCATTCGGATTTCTAGGAAAGGAACATTACTGCTCGCTGATTACACCAATCATAATGTATTACGAATAGACCCTACAACTAAAAAAATTTCAATTTATGCTCATCTCGCACAAGCGAATCAACCCAATGATTTAGCGATTTGTTGTGGAGATCGGCTCTATGCATCTGATCCGAATTGGAAAGAAGGGACTGGAAAACTTTGGATGATTGAAAAAGATCAAATCACGTTGCTAGACGATGAAATGGGAACCACCAATGGTATTGAGGTGAGTCCAGATCACAAAAGGTTATACGTCAATGAAAGCGTCCAATTAAAAGTTTGGGTTTTTGATATTTTACCCGATGGCCATCTGACGAATAAGCGCTTGCATATCCATTTTGAAGATTATGGTTTTGATGGAATGCGTGTGGATTCTGAAGAAAATCTATACATCACGCGTTATGGAAAGGGGACGATTGTTCAAGTTTCTAAAGAAGGCAAAATCCTTAGAGAAATACCTACTAAAGGAAAAAAAGTATCCAATCTTGCTTTTGGAGGAAATGATGGAAAAACGATTTATGTAACGACTCAAGACCGTGGTTGGATTGAATCCTTTCGGGTAGAACATCCGGGCAGATCATTTGTTGAGCAAACAAAAGGGTTGTAAGTAAAGAGGAATCTTAGGATTCAGAGAGGTGGATTCTGATTCTCAATGATGGGGATAATCCAACCGACGTCGAAACTTCGGAAAAAGGAGATATTCAACAATGAAAAGCACTAGCCATTAAATCTTGTTCTTTAGAGGAGATACCGATTTTTTGTGCTGTTTTTTTCCATCGTTTGACGGAATTAATGACTTCATCATAAACGGCGTTCATTTCCTTTTGGCTTAGTCTGAAAAAGGCCCCAACACTTTTAGCTAATTCAAAGTCTAGGGCATTGTTTTGAAGATCGATATTTAAAGAGAGGCCAACTTTTTCATTGTTTGGATTCACATCATAACAAGGCGACAGGCTCCATTGATTGTCTTTGAAAAGGAATCCATGGTTTCTCAAGTGATCATCGGTATTTGAAATGGCAATATTAAAGATGAGTCTACGCCAAAGTTGCACTAGATTTTCTTTGACATTGGTGCAATGACTTTCAATAAAATCCACTAATTCCAAGTAACTAGGAGGACTCGATTGGATCTTTTCTTCTGTATTCCCAGTTAATGTCATTGAAGAAGAAAAATGAATGCGATGCCCCTTTATTCGATCGAATCGTTTGGTTAAAAAGACATGATGATTCCCTCCGAATTTTCTTATTTTGGATGGACTCATTTCGATACCAGCATCGATCGCCAGTTGATAGGCCAAAAATTCCCATGCACTTTTGTTAACGGTATCATATTTTGAAGGAAATTTAGCCATCCAAAGATTTCCTTGTGAATCCAAAACATTGGCCTTAGGTCTTGCTCCTCCTAAAGAGGATCCAGGAGCAATCAATAGTTTAAGCCATTGATGAAAATCATTGGAAGGTTCATCACGTTCCATTTGATTTATAGCGTGTTCTAAAGCTGGTAAAGACGAAAAAGGGGGAATCGAGAGTTTTGGATTAGATTCTAGAAAGGGGCCATTCAAATCGTTCTTAAACCGAAGGGCTCCCATTCTTGTGTTATCAAAAACTCCAAGCAAAAAGTCTTCATGTCTTAGTTTTTTTGGTTTTCGATTTTCTTTTTTTGAGTTTTCAAATTCAAGACGCTTCAAAAGCGTTTTCCCCCACGTATCCGGCATACTATCAGAAAAAATACCAAAAAGTTCTTTACCTTGAGGGTACTGAGCCCCTAAATAAGGTTCTAAATCAGGATCCATATAAAATCGGATACTTGACTTGAGCCACTGTTGGGCATATTCAAATCTGAAAGATCTTCTTGCTCGGTTCGGATTGACATGGAGATGTCCCATGAATGTTGGGCCATTTAATCCTATCCAATGGGCAAATACATAAATGGTCAAACCAGAAGAGGTCATTTTATAAAAGTGATAAATCTTGAAGCTGACGACCTTGTACATCATTTGCTCCGAGTAATTTAAAATCCTCATGAAGATTCATCGCTTTGAATACTTTAAAATAAGAGCCAATAGATACGGATGGATCCCCTTTTTCAATTCGATAAAGTGTTGCTCGATGAATACTAGCCCGCTGGGCTATTCGGTTCACCGTCAATTGTCTCCTTTTCCGGGCCAATCGTATATTGTCTCCGAGTTCTTCAAAATAGGGTCTATACTGAGGCAGAATAATGGTTTTCTTTGTGCTCATACGCTTATTTGCGACTAAAATAGTTAAAATGGTTCATATATGCGACATGATACAGAACGAATTCTAAGTAAGAGCAATACTTAAAAAATCACTATAGTTGCTTGAATCTTGGGGTTACAATTTGGAATAAATCCTCAAAACCATGCAACATCATCAGTTGTCCATAACAATGAAATTGTGCAATTTTTCCATCCGAGGAGCTTCTTCAAAAATTTGCCCGTGTCCTCCAGGAATCATTATCAACTTTTCAGCTGGGTTTTTTTCGGTTAAAAACTCAATCGTTTCAGGAGTATAGACGCCAACCGCTTGGTCTTTTTCGGCTGTTAGAAAAAGAGCATTGGATAAATCAATCTGAGCCAGTTTTTCGGTATATCGATTGAATCCTAAACCTGCATTTAGTCGCCCCATATTATGTTCAAATCTCAGTTCATCAGCAGGTATCTCAGGGGATTTGACAAGGGTTTTTCCATCTTCATCAAAATAGTAGAATTCACCCATTGAAAAGCCTTTCCATACCTTTTCATTCATATCGAGACGGCCATTCAATGAAATATATTTTCTAGCCGAATTGCTGCCATATTCAGCTAATAGTTCCTGAACCATAAAGGCACCATAAGAATGACCGATGACATAAACCGTTTTGTCCCTATCAACGTGATGTTTGATGACTTGTTGAGCAATTTCAACCGAAAGCGAGGCTTCTACTTTAGCTTGTTCAAAGGTCAAATCAAAATGATCATGTAATGAAGGGTTCAGTTGTTGTGATTGAAATGGATAAACGATAAAATCGTCCGTAAAGTAAGGAAAACGATCAGCTCCACTAGATGATATTTCATTCAAATTATAATCCCTTTCGGTTGTGGCTCCTCCTTGTAAAAAAACCCAAACGGTATCTTTAGTTGCATCTCCTCTGAACTCGAATAAATCATTAATATCAGATGGTATTGTCGTATGAGCAAATTCGATGTTCGTTTGATTTTCAGAACCGTCCGAATCTAAAGGTTCTCCCCTAAGTGAAAAGGATAACGCAACTTCATTATCGAGTTCGATTTCGATCCCTCTACTGTCTAGTTCTACTGTAGAAATTGGAATTCCGGGATGGTTTTCAGAAAGGTGATTTTTAATTTTTTCTTTTACAGATTCAGACAGATTGAACTTTTCCAAATTACTATAGAAATTGGCTTTAACTTCATCAGGAGGTAAGCAACAAACTATTTCTTCTTTATCGCATGAAACAGTGAAAAGGAGCAGAACAAATAAAAGAATAGGGTTAGACCTTTTGACCATCAAATATTGATATAAACAAATAAAAAGGTTGCGTAATTTAGATATTGTTCAATCTATTGCTAAGTTAATTCAAAAATAATGAATGACTGTAAGTTCTACAAAGAGAGTAGCGTTTCTTCAAGTTTTTTAGTGAGGTTGTCTCTAGAATATTCAGATATTCCCTCAAATTGATTGATTATTGAAGTATTATCAAGCCACGCCTGAATCAATTTTAGAAATTGGTTTTGAATTTTATTGCAATCAGAACTTTGATACACTTTAGAATGAGTTCCCCTATTGACTATTTGAGCGACTTGACTTTCGGGATGACCAATGACAATCAGTGGAACACCACTGGACAAATATTCCAATAATTTGCCGGAAATCATTTGATCTGAAGCTTGTTCAAAGGAAAAAGCCAAAAGAAGATGAGCTTGTTTAATTAATGAAACAGAGTCATGGTGCGGTATGTATCCTAAATAAATCACCTCAATGGAATTCAGTCTGTTTTTAAAACTACTGATGATTGTTGGGCCAATGTTTCCAGCCAAAGTTAGTTTGATTTTGTTTGGATATTTTGACTGTAAGATTTCCAAAACTTGAATAATGATTTTAAAGTTTTGATTTGATGTTAATAACCCCGAATAAACAATGTGAAACTTTTGACTTTTTACCGATTTGGTTTTCGACATTAATTGGCGGTCATAGCCATTAACAATCGAAATAAATTTTTGATTTTTATCCGTCTTTTGATATAACTCTTTGTGAAAAGCCCCACCAAGCGTTGTTAAAATAGCATCAGCGCTTTCAAGAACCCTAGATTCGTATCGAGCATCCTTATTTTTAGCCCAAGAGGTACGGTATAGTTTTTTATTGTAAAAGATGGATGTCCAAGGATCTCTAAAATCGGCCAACCATTTGATCTCATACTGCTTGATTAGTTTTAGACCAATCAAATGTGTCGAATGAGGAGGACCGGTCGTAACCAAATAGTTCATAGGTGTTTCGTTTAAAACCGTTTTCGCTTTTTTTAGAGCATGATAATTCCATACTTTTCGGGCATCAGGAATCAAAAAGTTTCCTCGAATAAACGCGAAAATTTTGTTGAGAATTCCTTTGGTCTTGATGTCTCCTTGTGGTAAATTATTTTTGGATTTAAAGGCAAACCATTTGTATAACTTCAAAGGCTCAAAAGATTTGGTTCTATAGGTTTTGACACGATTCACATGTTCCAAAAGACTTGGATCTAAAACAGGATAAGAAGCTGCTTTTGGATCAACGGTAATTACAGTAACACGCCAATGTAATCTTTCCAAATATTTAGCAAAATACATCCAACGTTGTACTCCTGAGCCACCAGATGGCGGCCAGTAATAGCTAAGAATCAAGATTGATTTATGGGACTTTGGGGACTTGAATTTCAAAATCAGATGTTATGAAAGACAAAAGTGAAACGATCCTGATTTAAAATAAAAACGGTTCCTATGGGGAAAATGTTGGTGTTATTTTGGAACACTTCTTTTTACTTTCCATAGAGGCACACTGGAGCAGGATTCCCCGAAAAAAATACTCTTAGCAACATTTTGCAGTCGTTGTACTAAAAGGACATAAGCATCATCTGGAATGGAAATATTGTAACAACCATTAATCATGATGGGCTTGTTCCGATAGGGTTCCAAATCCATTTGGCTAACCATATGGGAGTAGATGATTTTTTCTAATTCTTCTATCGTTCCTTGAACAACCAGTTTAGCAATGCAGTGCAAATGACTAGTCACTAGCAAATAAGCCCAAGACGGGAGAATAGCATCGGTTGAGCACTGCAAAGCCACATAATGGTCTTGATACTGTTGCCAGTCATGATTCTTTAAAGAAGTTCTGAAATGTTTTTCTCTTAATAAGAATCCTTGGTCCAGCCATTGAGATAAATCAATGGAAGATCTTTTACCGGGAGGTTGGAAGTGTTCCAAATCGATATTAACGATTGAACTTTTTGCTATTCGATTGACAATTTGATTTTCCATTGGTTACCTATAGCATGCCCAGTTCTAGTTTTGCTTCATCGCTAATCATTTCATTATTCCAAGGCGGATCAAAAGTAATTTCAACCATGGCTGTTTTGACTTGATCGATTGACTTTACTTTTTCTTCAACTTCAACGGGAAGCGTTTCTGCTACGGGACAGTTTGGTGTGGTCAACGTCATGAGAATTTTAACCTCTCTTTGGGGATTAATCATCACATCATATATCAGTCCTAACTCATAGATATCAACAGGAATTTCGGGATCATAAATCGTTTTTAAGACCCGAACGATTTGTTCGCCTAATTCTTTATCATCAATGTTTTGCTCACTCATGTTTGTGGAATTTGAGTTTGAAATGCAATAGCATATAATTTCATTTGTTTAATCATAGAAAGTAATCCATTGGCTCGAGTTGGAGATAGATGCTCTCGTATGCCCATTTGATCAATAAATGCGGTGTCTGTATTTAGAATATCTTTCGGTTTCTGACCAGAAAAAACTTCGATTAAAATAGCGATTATTCCTTTGGTAATGATCGCGTCACTATCAGCGGTAAAGTATAGACGATCTTCTTGCAATTGAGCGTGCATCCAAACCCGGGATTGACATCCTTTTATAATGAAATCATCTGTTTTGAACTTAGAATCAATTAACGGCAATGACTTTCCAAGATCAATCATGTGTTCGTAACGTTGTTCCCAATCTTCTAAAAAATTAAAAGTTTGAACAATTTCTTCTTGTTTTTCTTCTATTGAGCTGATGGTTTTTGTATCAAATAACTTTTCAAAATTACATCAATAATACGATGGTCGGGTGAATTATCTTGCATAGCAAATGTTGATTAGGTCATACCAAAAAAGTGGCATCTAAAAAGCGAAACACAGATTCTCATGAGAAATGTATCCAAGCGTTACGAATCATGGTTGGGGGGGGGTGTTTAATAGATCCATTATAATCAGTTGGTTTTTTGTCACATTTTCCATTGGCACGATATTTGAAGCATGTACACCGTTACCTAACTAGGTATTTACATGAGTAAAATAGTCACTACCCCCCCCCCGAAAATTCTGTAAACTGCTCTGGTTCTAGCGCCTTTTGGCCTAGTCTCCACCCACTTTTTTCTTTTTTTTCTGTTTTCCCGTTGCTGAGATGGGGTTGGGATGTGGTGTTTCATCCCAACGCTCCTTTGGTTCGTCCATTCCTTTCAGGCGATGGGTCTTTTTATTTCCACGGCATCAACATCACAAATAATAATAATCAAAAAATGTTTTTTTTATGAAAAGAATTTTTATTCTATTGGCAGCAGTCGCCTTAGTGGCGGCGGGCTGTAAAAACTATGATGATCGTTTTGATGATTTAAACAATCAGATAACGACATTAGCCGGACAAGTGCAAACTCTTCAGGGAGTGGCTCAGACGGTATCGGCTCTACAGACCACCATTGCGGGTATTCGAGAAAGCGTCCGAGGGGATATCAACACGGCCGTTGGTGACGTTTCCACGAGTGTGGGAACGGCTTTGGATGGTGTGAAAACGGCTTTGGACACGACCCAAAAAGACCTCGAAGACAAAGTAACGGCTTTACAACAACAGTTAAAAGAGGCGGCCGACAAGAATTTGTCTCAAGCGGATGTTGACAAGTTAAAGACAGACTTAGCGGATGCCCAGAAAAAAGCTTTGGATGCTGCGTTAGCTACGATTCAAGGGAGATTGGGGGAATTAGAAACGGCTTTAAAAGAAGCCCAAACCGGGGCTTTATCGACCGAGGAGTTGGGCCAATTAAAGAAAGAATTAGAAGAGGCGATTGCGGCGTCGAATAAGGATTTAAAAGACGCTTTAAGCACCGCTGATTTCTATACGGGTGTTGTGAACATCACGACGTCCAGTCAATGGGAATTCATTAAAAATCGGGCATCTAATGCCACGCAGTTTAATGGAAATATCACCATCAATACAGGGGCTTTATCCGACACGCAGTTGGATGAATTGATTGCCTGGGTGGCCGACATTAAATTCATTGTTGGGGATTTAAGCATCACGCATGGTAATAAGGACAAACCCGTCAAATTCACTAGTTTGGAGGGTGTTACCAACTTAGTGGATACCCAACCCCATGCCCACTATCCGGAATTGGCAGGAGCGACACGAGTCACGTTAAATGCCAAAAAAGTCGAAACGGTGAAGTTACCGAAACTGACTTCGACATCCTTTGCTGATGATGATGACCATGTCATAAATTTACCAGATGCCACTGAAATTACATTAGGTATTGAGAAATACAATGCGGCACTAACGATTAAAGCGGATGAAAGGAATACCAAAGTTGAATTAGATGCTTTGGTTACGGTGGACACCAACGGTTCTGCGGGAGGATTAGGCAGTGGAAGCTTAAAGATTGAAGGAGCTGGTGAAGTCTCCTTGGCGGCCTTGAGATCACTCCCTCATTTAGACTTAAAAGATGTCGAATCGGTAGAGGCTCCGAAAGTCAAAGGGGCGATATTGACCATTGGCGAAGATGTCGATGAAGTGAATGTTGGGACGGCAGACGATTCTCATATCAATCGATTGAATGATGATGGGGCTTCTGATTTAAAGACGTTACAGATTGGGGGGAATTCCACTTCCGATAGTCGTTTTCGAACGGAGGTGAATTCAAGTGATCTCCCCGATTTAAGAACAGCGCATATCCATGGGGCTTTTAGTGTCATCATAGAAAGTCAAAGATTTAAAGAAATTATTACCGGGGGAACCATACCAACACTTCATTTAATTGGAACAGACGTCGAAGGAGAGGTGGAATTAGGTCATAAAAGTGGTGCTGGGAGTGTGTTACGCATAGAGGGGAATGGCGATCTGGAGAAGCTCACAGCGGATAATGTCAATCAACTGAAGACGTTAATTATTCAAGGGAATCCTAAATTAGAACAGATCAGTTTTGCGGCTTTGAAAGAAGGGAGTCCCCAAAAGTTTGGTACGCCCAACTGGTATAATGGGGATAGGGTAGAAATTGGTAGAATACGAGTACAACCTAGCGGGTCTGAAGGTTATAAGGCATACGAATCTAATAATTTATTTGCTGATGCGATTCATTTACGAGTCCCTAATAACCAAGCAGGAAAAATCACAGATTCTTCGGGACTTTCGGGTTTAAAAGAGTTTTTAAGTCACGAAAACATCCGAAGAGCTTTGGTTTCGTATGATGGGGCGACCACGTTTAAACCAAATAGAGCGACCACTTACGAGAATGAAGATGATAAAGATAGAACGACGAATAGTAGCGAGGATGAGAATAATTTCGTATTAATTCGTAAAGGGTTAAGATCGACCGATGTTGGCGCTCGACGGGTCTTCCTTGTTTCTGGGATCGATGCAACATCTAACCTATCCATCAGAGCAGGAGGTGGGAATCGAGCCATCACGTTAACGGAAGGTGGAACTTATAACAACTGGGCTAGTGATGTCAATAATGACGAGGTCAAAAACTTTTTCGATAGTAATGATGTCACCATCAGTGCCCGAGCAGGCGGCTATCCTCAAGGAACGATTATTGTCTCAAATAATACAGGTGATAATGCGTTTGATGTTACTAAGAGGTTAACGGGATCGATCACGCTGACGATCGGTGAAGGCAACTCGGCCATCACCAGTCGAGTCATCGTACAAAAGGTAGTCGATGAACCCGATGAAGATGAGGATTATGAAGTCGCCGAACTAGGTAGAAGTCATGGTTTTGATAATTCAAATGATCGATTAGCCGTAACCTATATTAATGCGGATGATAGGGATTCAGATACGGATGGAAATCAAGCGCATACGGATGCTGACATCATAAGAGAGAAATTAATTGATCCGTTTACCATTTATAATGCTGGTGCTGCTGCTACTCATCCTAGAATTCTTGAACCGGTACACCCTTATGGAATCAATGATTTTGGAGCAAATGATTTGAATGTTGAAAATGGTGGAACTGCTGGTGAAGCCATCATCGGAATACTGGATGCTCAAGCCATTGATAAGAAGGTTAAGGTAACGATTACCAAAACCAGTGAGCTACCTCCTGGTTGGGGTTTAACAACAGGTAAAGAAGATATCGATAATCGAAAAAGTGAAAACCCATTAAAAGAGGATACGCTACAAATCACACTGACTTCACAAACGGTTGGCGACGGTACTGATTCGGCCATTGGGGATCCCAAACATGAAGGAGGAGATGCGGATGATTTTGCCCTAGTTGCTGCCCCTGTTGAAAATTCTACTAATGCTGTTTGGGTTTATGGAACCGGAACAGCAGTTGAATTGCCAATCCATAAGCGGGATAGGAGTACCAATAATATTGAAATCAGGAATTATCGAAATTCGAGTCTTCCTAGAAAAGGGGCGGATGTCAATTCCTTTGGTGGAAATAAGGATTTAGACCGTTTAGGTTGGATAGGCTAAACGGGTTATGAGCTATGAATGCAAGTCCCTTTTGCTATTTTTTAGTTGAAAATAAATTAAGGTTTTATATTGGTTAATCATAACATTTTCAGATAAAAGGGACTTTCATTTTTAGCATCAAAACCTCCCAAATGGGAGGTTTTTTGTTTGAGGCGTGCATAAATATTCAAGCTTTTTGAAACTCTTGATTTTTCTGTAGCTTGTGAGTTGTTATGTGAAAAAAGTTAAAAATGAATGTTTGATATTTCAAATATTCAATGAATCGATCAAAGTTGATGTGGATGTATAAAAAAGAGATTATCGACAATGTAGATATTAGGATTGCTTGGGATTTATTGATAGCTGCATTCTCTTAATGCAGAGTATCAGGTTTTCTAAATCCAAAATATTTCAGATGATTTTGTTGCAATTCTTACTAACCTAGGTATCAACTGTTAGATCAGTCTTGTTTGTTTGACTTTCGGGTATTACTTCGTGGGTTGTTAAGACCGCTTAATTCAAGATTGAGAACGACAATCCTTCCGATGAAGCAATGCTTAGTTCTCTTTTTGATGTGGAGAATCCATAAAGGGGTTTGAACAAGACTAGTATAGTATCATTTTAAGGTTGGTACTATTTTAACGGTTAACCGCTATGCAAATTCGAATAATATAAATCAATCAAACACTAGAAAACGATAGGGATGGAGTTAAATGGGATTAAAATCGGGATTAATCTTTGTTGGTATGTCAGCATCAGTTTGTTTTATCCATTGTCTCAGTTCCGCCAATAGCGTTTCAGTTATTTCTGGTTTCGACTCTGCTAGATTTCTTTTCTCACGAATGTCCTTGGATAAATCATATAGTTCGTATTTGTCATATTCGTAGTAATAAATCAACTTCCAATCGCCCTCCATAATTGCTGAAGCGGGCACGGCTCGCCAATTCATGACGTCAGATCCATAAATGGGTAATAAATTATCGCCAGGCCATCCCTTATGATGCCCTCTTCCCTCTAGGTATAAAGGATAATGCCAGAAGATACTACGCTTTTTTAAAGGCTTTCCAGAATGTAAAAGATTTGCAAAAGACTCACCATCTATTGGCTGATGTTCCGGTAATGTCCCTCCTGAAATTTGAGCAAAAGTTGGCATCATATCTACTCCGGTAATGGGATCACTAGAAACCCCTCCTGCTTTGATATGATTTGGCCAGACCGCTGTTGCAAAAGTTCGAATCCCTCCTTCATACAAAGATCCTTTTGCTCCCCTTAAAGGCAAGTTCATTGTGATTCGTCCGTGTCCGCCATTGTCTGAAGTTACCATAAATAGAGTGTTTTTCGCGATACCTAAATTTTTGAGTTTTTTTCTCAAGACACCGATACTCTGGTCGATGGTTTCAATCATCGCAGCGTAAGTAGGATTCCATTGTTTGGATTTATCAGGCCAAGATGCCCATTTGGTTTGATATTTTTCAACAAGGTCCTTTTTAGCGACTATTGGCGTATGAACATCCCAAAGTGAGAAATAAAGAAAAAAGGGATTATGAACATTTCTTTCAAAAAACTCAGTTGCTGATTGTGTCATTCGATCCGTAGCAAAAGGATCGTTGTAATAATTCTTTTTTGATGTATCATAGCCATCCCCGGTCGATTCATTAAATCCTTGGTTATCAGGCCCCAAATGCCATTTTCCTATCCTTGAGGTCACATATCCTGAAGCATTCATGACTTCAGCAATCGAAGTAATGGATGGTTCTAATCTGACGCGTGTGTCTATGGCTTTTTCATCTCCTTTTCTGTCTCTTGTTGGCACATACCAACGCATTTTTGAAACTTCCCCTTTAGAAGCCCCATTGGGTTGATAGATTTTTGTTCTTGAGGGATACATGCCCGAAACGATACAAGATCTCGAAGGAGAGCAATTGGGCCCTCCAGGATAAAATCTGTCGAAGATCATTCCTTCTTTGGCTATGGCATCAATATGGGGTGTTTCGTAAAACCCGAAAGCTCCATGATTGTATCCTACATCAGCCCAAGCCATATCATCAATCAATACAAAAACAATATTGGGTTTTTCAGAAACACATTGGTCTTCAAGAATAAAACTTAGTCCAACAAAGGATATAACAACCACAAAAAATTTTGTTTTTCTTTCCATCTTGATTCGTACGAAAATAAGATAAATCACAACCATCGATTGTTTTCTTTTGATGTTTCATGGAGCTTGTACCATAATGCTTGAGTTTCCGATGTAGAAAATGAATTGCTGTTGGTCCGGAACGAGATTGTAAGTCAAAAGAAAGTAAGCATATGAAAGGGAATCTTTTTTCCAGGCTTCTTTATCTTCAGAGTACAAGAACGATTGACAAAACCTACAATCGATACAGCCTATAAACGTCGATTTGTATGAACTCTTTTCCCTCTTATCGCAACATTTACTTCGAAATATAGTTTATCGTTATCAAAAAATCTTCCTTATTAGGTGTATAGTCTTTCCAACATTTCATGTTACAATTGAACTGCTTAATAGTTACGAAAAGATAGGGATGTAAGAAAAAATATTGTAAATTCGCTAGAGACTATGTTTCGTTTACACTGACATTAAAATAATTTAACAGATCGATATATGAAATCAACAATTTTAAACTTGGGATTACCAATTCTTATGTTTTTTGCTTTTACAACAACCATGCAAAGCCAACAAAATAAGAAGGGAAAAAAATCTAAAATTGAGAAAGAATTTTTGGATTTTGATCAGGATGAAGATGGCATCATCACCTTGGAAGAGTTCAAAGAAAAAAGAGTGAAGAAAAGAAGAGACAAACTTTCCGAAAGTGAATTAGAAGCATTCTATGCCCGTGTAGAGAAGAATTTTACCCTCTACGACAAGGACGAGGATGGGCAGATTACGATGGAAGAATTTAAGGAGCGGAAAGCCAAGATAGCCGAAAAAGAGAAGAAGAAAGCAGCAGGGAAGCAGTAGGTCACTCTTTTGAAGTTTCTTCAATTCCTTAGCATAGGATCTCTCCTTTTGTTCGTGGCTTCGACGAGGGATGAGGCGAAACTAGGTTCTTTAAAATCTCCGAATGTTCTTTTCATCTTGTTGGATGATTTGGGTTGGGCGGATTTAGGGAGTTATGGTTCGCAACAAATAGAGACGCCCCATCTTGATCAGTTAGCAAGAAGTGGTATGCGTTTTACAGAGGCTTATGCTGGGCACACGGTTTGTGCCCCATCGCGTTGTGTTTTGATGACGGGCAAGCATTCAGGCAATGCTCGTATTCGAGGCAACAGTGGCCGAAAGCCATTGCTGCTAGAAGATATGACGGTGGCCGAGGTGTTCAAGCAGGAGGGCTATACCACGGGCGGATTTGGCAAATGGGGATTGGGGGTCATGGGATCATCGGGAGCCCCTTTGAAACAAGGCTTTGACACGTTTTTTGGTTATTATAATCAATCTCATGCTCATACCTATTATCCATCATTTTTAATCAAGGATGGAAGTCCTTTTTTGCTTCCAGGAAATGCTCGAGAAAACGGATACGAACATCTGAAAGCATCCATCGATACAAGAAAGGAAATCAATGCAGTATTTAAAAAAGACGTTGCTAGAGGACCGAAAAAAGGAGCTGTCCAAACGACTAATTCCTTTGGTGATGATCGAGAATTTAGTCAGTATTTAATTTTGGATGAAACATTGGATTTTATCAAAAAAAACAGAAACAATCCATTCTTTTGTTATGCGGCTTGGACCCCTCCACATTCGGCTTATCATATCCCAGAAAACGATGCTTCATGGCTGATGTATCAAGACAAGCCTTGGTCTTTAGAAGCAAGAGTGCATGCTGCATTTATTTCTATGACCGATCGACATATCGGGCAACTGTTATCCTTATTAGATGAACTACAACTTGTTGAAAACACAGTCGTTTTTTTTATGTCAGACAACGGGGCATCAAAACGTTTTGAAGGAGAATTGGACTCTTCAGGTCCCCTAAGAGGAAACAAACGCTCAATGCATGATGGGGGCATAAAATCCCCATTGATTGTTTCTTGGCCGGGTACAATTCAGGCCAACGCTATCAGTTCACACATCACCTATTCAGCAGATTTTTTCCCCACAGTAGTCGAATTAATCGGAGGGGATGAGTCCATGGTAACTGATGTTGACGGCTTGTCTCTAGCTCCAACCCTATTCGGGAATCACCAAGATCAAAAGAAACACGATTATTTATATTGGGAATGGCCAGATACCAATGGCAAATGGGGAAAGTTTCCACAAGCTCTCAGACACCATCATTGGAAATTGGTCCGATTGAACCCTGAAGATCCTTGGCAACTCTATGATCTCAGTGTGGATATTGGAGAACAAACCAATCTCGCAGATAAACATCCGAAAATGATTGCTGATGCCAATGAATGGATCTCTAAAAATACTTCTCGGCCATAGATTTGGATTCGATGAATTAGTTTATCCGAGAAAAATAGGCACTGGTTTTATCTCCAAAAACCCTTTCAATCGAAGATGAATTTGTTTGGGGAATCAATGGAGCTGAATGCTCAAAAAAATGAATGACGATACCAAATGGAACTAAAATGAACACAACACCTCATTTGATGTGTTAACTTGTTTTATCTCAATCAAATTTTCATACAAACAATTTTTTTAACCTAAACCAAAACTTTAAAATGAAATTAACAAGAGGGAACTTTATTGCAGTTGTTGTTGCATGGATGACCATGACGTTACAATATGGACTTTCACAAAAACCACTCAATCCCAATCTACCAAATGCTCCAGCATCTTATCTAAGTCCTAAGGACGTGCCTCTGACAGGGCATGTTTTGGATGAAGTACCAAAAGAATGGAAGTCACTTCCTGGAGGGACACTAGAAGAAGATGCGACACACTACAGAGCAGGATATCAAGGCATTCGTTGGAATTGGAAATCTTCCGATAAACTAATCATAACTAATGATTTATTGGAGCAAACCTTACTTAAAAGATACTTGAAAGTGGCTTTTGGCGGTGGCGTTGGATTTCATCTATGGATTTATAACCCTCAATCTTTAACGGATAAAACATTGGGTATTAGTATAGCTGCTAATGGCTTCAATAAAAGGATTGAATTTGGACTGGACTATAAAGGATGGCGTACTTGCTACATCCAATTTTCAGAAATGCCCGATGGCGGTGAAGCGGAAGAGGGGACGATTGTGATCACGCCACCAAAGGGCATCGAAAGCGGATGGTTTGTTTTTGATCGCCTTGAAATAGGTGGGTTAACGCGTCATACGATGGCTGATCACCAACTATCATACTCTCAAAACCGTAACCATTGGGTGAGTCAATTTTGGTGGGAACAAGCTGGAAAGCCCGATGTCTCTGAGGAACCAAGTGAGGATGAAAAGGCAATCTTCGCCACCATAGTCAAAAACATCAAATTAAAGAGTCTTGGCTGGAGTTTACATGTTAATGATTGGATTCATGATGAGGAAAGGGTTTTGATGACCAACAAAGCACAAACGGAGAAAGCCAAAGTCAAAGCCAAGCGCATTAGATCAGAAGCTAAAGCACATTATGATGCTTTGGGTCTCATTCGAAATGAAAAAGGAATTTTTGGACCAAACATAGCGGCCCCATTTACCAAAGCAACTCTATATGAAAATGATATCAAGTGGGGTGAACTAGAGCGAAAAATCTTTCCGAGTGTAGTCCTTGATTACAACTATTATGGTGATCATGAAAGTCGAGAGAGAGTACTCAACCTTTTGGATTGGTTTGAAAGCCAAGGGGTCGTTTCTGGGCACAGCTTCGGTTCGCTGAGCCACATTGGTTATGGCACTCGCAATCTTGCGATTACGTTGTTACTGATTCGTGATCTTTTAGAGGAAACAGATCGATTAGACCGATGGGTGGATACTTTGAAATGGTTGTCGGGTTTTGCACAATGTTATGTGGAACCAAAAAGAACGGGAGCAGTCGGCGATGCCGGGACCTATGTCATGGCTCGCTTGATTAGTGTCTTAATGCAATCCGACTCTAAAGAAAAACTTCGCGACTTCAAAAGCTTTATGAAATGGCTGGATTCTGCTTTGAGTCAAAGCGATGGGACTCAAGGAATCATCAAGCATGATTATTCATTTTATCACCATGCGCTCATGCTTTATGGATACTGGGCGACCAACGTGGCACAGTTTTATAAGGTCATTGCGGCGTTTAAGGGGACCCCCTATGCCAATGGAATTTCAGCGAAGAACCTTCGTCAAAATTTAATCGTGGCCAATCGGATGTATCGTGGGGCAACCATTCCTTTTCATCTTCGTGGTCGCTATTTTAAACCATTAGGGGGTAATCGACTTTTTGGAGCTCTTGAAAAATTGGCATTGGATAATAATGGAGAACTCGATATGGAATTGGCAAGTACATGGCTCAACAGTCGGTTGGATGAAAAAATTCCACCTGAATTTAAAGGAATCGACCCCTACAATCGATACCATCAAGTAGCCAATTGGGCAGGTATCTCTACGCACTCTATTCCTGGAGCCACGGTAACGGTCACAGGAGTCAGCACCAACATCATGAATTGGGATGGCGGTGATGGTCGAAAATTCAGTCGGTACAATCGATACGGTAGCATGTATATCCATGGAAAACCCCAAGGGACTTCTTTCAGTACGGAAGATTGTGGATATGTTGACCAAGGGTGGGATTGGAGTCGTTTGCCTGGGGTGACGAGTTTATACCTTTCGAATCCAGAATTAAAGGAGGCTACCAAAAGGACTAGTGGTTATGGTGACCATCGAGGGTTTACAGGAGGCGTTTCTCTCGAGGCCAATGGAATCTATGGTTATCGCATCAGTGAAGCAAGAGATAACAAGTGGAACGGTTCGAAAAGTTATTTCTTTTTTGATGATCGTATCGTATGTCTTGGATCTGGGCTTCAAAGTGAACACCAGGATCTCAACTTAGAAACCATTCTATTTCAACTTCACATACCTTCGACAACGGACGCTATCCACGTGAATGGAGAAAAACTTTCCCAATTTCCATATTCGGGACAGTTTCAAAGTGATGGAATCAAATTGGTAGATACGCAAGGACACGGATATTATCTGGCAGAAGGAAATGATCCATTGGTTGTTCGGAAACAACACCAAACCAATGGCGATTCATTTGGAAAGGTACACTCTGGTGATTTTGCATTGGCTTGGATTGATCATGGTCAAAAGCCTGAAAACACGCAATACGAGTATATGATTCAACTCAACAACCCCGTTTCTAATCTTGATTATACGGTACTTCGTCAAGACAACACCGCCCATGTGGTTCGTGATGAAATCTCAGGCGTGGTCGGATATGTCATTTTTCAACCGACAGAAGATCTGCCAGGTCCATTAACCGGATGTTCACGACCGGGATTGGTGATGGTCAAACCGGAAGGAAACAACTTAAAAGTCAGTTTTAGTGATCCAGACTTAATGATCAATCCAGGGGGTAGGAAAACGCGTTATAATCTCACGGACGCTCCTCCAAGTCCTTTACGGGAGATTACTTTGACATTGAAAGATTCTTTTCAAAAGGAATCTGGGAAAGGGGATGTTTCCATAGAAAATTCAGATACGAAACTGCATTTCACCACTTCAAATGCATTAGAGGAGAAATTTGTTTTGAGTCAAGTCCATTGAAGTGAAACACTTTCTCTATTCAATTCTACTGTTTCATCGCTTTAATCACTTGCCAAACGCCAATGAGTATATCGGATCAATGGAAATCAGAGATGGATTTTCACAGTCCCGTGGATATGGCTCGTCATGATTATTCTTAAAATCGGCTTTAGAAAAAAGTAATTATAAATCACATCAAATGAAATTCGTAAAACTAATAGCGCTCAGTATGATACTGTTTTCAATAGCTATTCAAGAACCCTTCGCAATGACTAATGAAGTTATTTCAGTTCATTCGCCAGATGGCGAAATTTCGTTAGAACTTTCGCTTCACGATGATGAAGGGTTCAACTATCGGTTGTTTTGGAAAGGACAACTCATGATTGATCACTCAAAACTATCGATATTACCCAGTCAAAGGATCGAAATCATCGATACCTCTGAGCGAACAGTGGATCAAATATGGAATCCCACTTGGGGTCAGTTTAGTACCATTCGGGATCACTTTAATGAAACCACCATTGACTTGAATATTGCTGGTGCTCCAGTAAAGTTGTTCTGTCGTGTTTATAATAATGGGATTGCTTTTCGATTTATGACGGAACCGAATCAAGTCATCAAACAAGCAACCTATCATTTTGACTTTAATTTCTTAGAAGGGAGTAAAATACATTATCCCTTGGGAGAAAGAGAACCTGTCGGTCCCATTAGTGTCCATGAAGTAAAAAAAAGGATACGGCTTCCAGTGGTGGTTGAACATGTATCCGGTAAATACCTCTCACTTTTGGAATCGGACCTGTACAGTGCAGAAGGTTTCTCCGTCATGCAATTTCAAACCGATGGGGGGTTATTATATTCATCAAACCCAATGGAATCTGAAACTGGAAAAATAACAACGCCTTGGCGGGTGATTTTATTGGAAGACAGAATAGGAGACTTTGTAACCAACTCAACGCCGTTGAATTTGGCAACGCCAAATCAGATCGAAGATACTTCTTGGATCAAACCAGGAAAATCCTTGTGGGATTGGCGTGTCATAGGCTATAAGGCACTAGATGGATTCAAGTATGGGGCGAATACCGAGAGTTACTTGAGATTTATTGACTTTGCTTCAGACAATGAGATCGAATACTTTCTCATTGATGCGAAATGGTATAGGAGCATCAGCGAAGGAGTTATTGAACATCAAAACAATTTAGATATAGCAAGAGTAAGTGCTTACTCCGAGGAAAAAGGGGTGGATTTGATTTTATACTATGATCGAAAAAGAGGTCATTACGGAGACGATAAAGACTTGTTCGATCATTATCAAGCATTGGGTATGAAAGGAATTAAATATGGTTTTATGAAAGATAATGTACCGTTTACGCGTAGAGCCGTTGAACTGAGTGCTCAAAGCAAACTCCATATCAACTTTCACGACAACCCCGTTCCCTTTACGGGAATCAGGAGAACGTTTCCTAATGCTTTTACAAGAGAATACTGTCATGCTCAGCAAGATGCTCGCAGAGCATTTACCCCAGAGTCTTTCATCAAAATGGCGCTAGTGAATGCGATTCAAGGACCACTAGACATGACCAATGGTATTTTTGACATCACGGGATTTAACCAAGGCGAAAGAGCCCGAGGTCCTAAGGAGTTGAACACCTATTATTCTACCGTGGCATCTGAAGCGGCTCGTACTTTAATCATCTTTAGTGGATTGGTGTGCCTTCCCGATGCTCCTGAAGCGTATACTGAAAAAGCTGATTTATTTGAATTTATTCAAAAGCAACCCGTTGGTCAATGGGACGAAAGCAAAGTCATCGATGCCAAAATCGGATCGCATATATCCACAGCCAGACGTCATGGAGAGCAATGGTTTGTTGGAAGTGTTGCTAGTCAAAAAGGCATCACTCTAAAGATTGCATTGGATTTTCTCAAAGAAGATACAGAATATGAGATTACATTTTATGAAGACACCGAAAACACACACTGCAAAACGAACCCTGAAGCTTACAGAGTTCGTAAAGCGACGGCTCTAAAAGGGGACGTTGTCAATGCGATCTTGGCGCCTGGTGGAGGGCATTGCATGTGGATAAAACCCAAGATATAAAATGGATTAGAAAATAATCCGAAGCCATGTATCCTATCTCAACATCGATATGAAGTTTATTCGTAGAACTTTTTGTGTCCTCTTCTTGTTTTTAGTCGTCTACATGCTGAACGTTGGCCATACGGTCATACCTCAAAGCAGGGAGACCAAAAAAGAACCTCGCCCCAATATTCTTTGGATTTATTTAGAAGATGTCAGTGGTTGGTTTGGAACCTATGGCGATGATGTCATCAAAACTCCCCATATCGATAAGCTTGCCAAGAGGGGGATCCGTTATCATCGTTTCTATACGACAGCTCCTGTTTGTTCTGCATCGAGATCCGCCATCATCACAGGCATGATGCAAACAACCATCGGGGCCCATCATCATCGGAGCAGTCGATCCAAATTCAGAAATCAAACGTTGGATCAATACGATCAAAATATCCTTCCCGATCAAGTCATTCCTCTGCCCATACGCTTGAAGCAAGCGGGATATTGGACGTTCAATGAAGGAGGAAAAGATGATTATAATTTCGAGTGGAATACCAAAGCGTTTTATGACTTTTTTAAACGGCCATGGGGTCCAGATTCTTTTGTATCCGGAGAAGTTCTCAAACATAACACGGAAAACAAACCGTTTTTTGGTCAGATACAACTGAAGGGTGGAAAACATAGGGATATCCCCAAAATGGTGGATCGATTACAAGTGCCAGTCCCCCCCTACTATCCAGATATTCCAGAAATACGTGAAGAAATAGGTCATCATTATGACTGCTTAATCGAAACCGATCGACAAGTTGGAGAAATTATGAAGGCGTTAAAAAAGAAAGGGCTTCACGAAAACACTTTTGTTTTTTTATTCAGTGATCATGGCATGAGATTGCATCGCCATAAACAGTTTTTATATGATGGTGGGATTCGAATGCCGTTGATGCTCTCTGGTCCAGGAATAAAAGCCAATCAGACTAGCGATGATTTGATTAGTGGTATCGATATTGCAGCAACGACTTTGGCTTTAGCGGGAATGGAGGTTCCCAAAGAAATGGAAGGCCAGACGATCATTGGGAAGGATTATAAAAAAAGAGATTATGTGGTTGCTGCTCGAGACCGTTGTGACTTTACAATTGACCGAATCAGATCAGTGATCACCCCACAGTTTAAGTACATCAAAAACTACTTGACCGATAGACCTTACCTGCAACCGAGTTATAAGGATGGTTGGTCGGTATCTAAAAAACTTAGAAAAATGAAGGCAGAAGGATTACTGAATGAAAGTCAATTTGCATTTTTTGGAAGTCTAAGACCCGAAGAAGAGCTCTATGATATCATCAATGATCCGCATGAAATACACAATTTAGCTAACGATACGGCATATTTGGGTGAGGTTATCAGACATAGAAATTATTTGGCTGAATGGATTGACCAAACAGAAGATAAAGGACAACAAATAGAATCGGATCTTGGTTTAAAAGCTACACTTCAAATTTGGGGAAAGAAATGTATCAATCCTGAGTATGACTTGGTCAGGTAAGAAACGATTCCAAAGGAGTTGTTTTCACATTCACACACCATGATATCAAAAAATGGATGCCATGTTTAAAGATTTTATTACATTCACTCCACGATAACAATGGCTGTAGAACCAAATGATAAATGATAAAAACAACACATTCAATGAAGAGGGATTTTTGACCCAATCGTTTGCCATAGCGGAAGCCGAAATTTTGTTGCAAAGGTCCCTAACAGTCAAAATAAGGAGTTAATAAAAAAAACGCACTAACTTTGAACCAATGAATGCATTATTTATGATCGAATGAAAAGATATAGAAATTACAAAGCCTATCCTTGTGTTTCATCGATAACTTTAAGAATAGAATTATTTGACTCAACGAATGATAGATGAAGTTTCTTGAAAAGGACTGTATAAATCTAAAAAATGGAAGAACTTAAAAGCGATGTTAAAGAGCATATATTAAAAGTTGAGGGAAAGTTTTGGCGAAAACGAAACACAAGTTAGATACAATGAATGCAACTAAAGACGATATAAAGGAATTAAAAAATTTTTTTACGAATAGAGATAAGAATAGAGAAAGAGTAGATGCGGAATTACTAGAAAGGGTTAAAAATATAGAGAATAGGGTCTATAGTGTATAATGACAAAATAGCAAGTAATGGTAAAGATATTTATTGGATTACAAAGAATAGGGGTATTTATGGTAACGGTATTAGCAGGGTTATGGATTAGTTTATTTTTTAACAAATGAAAACGAGCCAACTTCCGTCCATGAAAGTTCCTTGCCCTCTAAATGTTTCCTCCTATAGAGGGGCCAGGTATTTAACCTCATAGAATTAATGAGTACTAAAATACGCTACATCAGAAATAATATATATAGGAACTATTGACCAACCAATCCAAGTATCTAGAAATCATAGAAATGGGTGACACAGAGGGAATTGATAAAGTGGTCAATAAGACGATGCCACAGGCATTATGTGCTATTTCGCAATGAATCTCAATAACAGTTTTATCGAATACAATTGATGCAGAAAATAATTTTTATAGCTTTATCGACTCTGTTCATATTTTCTATTGAAAAAAAGGAATGGATCACGGTTGAAAAAGAAAAGCCGAATATTTTATTCATTTCCATAGATGATTTAAATGATTGGCCTGGATTTTTAGGGAATTTCCCCAAAGTCCATACGCCAAATATGGATAAACTAGCCGAAAATGGAATGGTTTTTAACAATGCACACTGCCAGGCGCCTATTTGTGCCCCTTCAAGAACGTCTCTATTCACAGGGCTTTATCCACATTCAACAGGTTTGTATTATCAATTTCCGGACAAAGAAATACATGAAGGCAGTGAAAAAGCAAAGAACACTATTTTTTTACCTGATTATTTTGAAAATCACGGTTACAAAACTTTAGGGGTCGGGAAAATATTCCATAATGGTGATAAACTTTCTGTTTTTCAAGAATTCGGTGATGTTTTTCAAGGATTTGGACCCAGACCTGAGACGCCACTGAACTACAGTAGCAAGTGGTTTTCCGATATTCGAAGAACAGGCACGGACTGGGGTCCTATGGATTTATCAGACTCTGAAATGACCGATTATGAAATAGCCGATTGGGCCATAGAAAAAATAGGACAGAATCATGAAAAACCATTCTTTTTCGCCGTGGGTTTCATTCGTCCTCATGTTCCTTGGTATGTTCCAGAAAAATGGTTTGATCTATTTGATATCAATAGCATCGAGACGCCTCCTTACCTTGAAAATGACTTGGATGATGTTCCGGAAGTATCTCGCCGATTGCATGAAATGCCAGCCATGCCCAACACACAGTGGCTCATTGAAGAAGGAAAATGGAAATCGATGGTGCATTCATATCTAGCGAGCACGGCTTTTGTTGATCATCAAATTGGAAGAGTACTCACAGCTCTTGAGAATAGTCCATATAGAGATAATACCATCGTGGTCTTATGGTCTGACCATGGCTATCATCTTGGAGAAAAAGAACGTACTTGCAAGCACTCACTGTGGCAAAGAGCCACACGAGTGCCGTTAGTGTTTGCTGGCCCAAACATTAAAAAAGGTAGCAATACAGATGCAGCAGTCGGTCTCATTGACCTTTATCCTACTTTGCTTGAAATGTGTGGATTACCAAAATACACAGCCAATGAAGGTCATAGTTTGATGCCACTGATCATAAACCCCAAAGAAAAGTGGCCACATGTAGCCATCACTTCTTATGGATATAAAAACATTTCTTTGTACGATAAAAATTATCATTTCATTCATTATGCTGACGGCACGGGTGAACTTTATGATCTTAGAAAAGATCCAAATGAATGGGATAATCTTTTCGATCAGCCTGATTTTGAGAAAGTAGTGATGCAATTCAAAGCGTTAATGCCTAAAAACCATGCTCCGATATCCCCTGTTAATAAGATTAATGCCAACGAGTATATCGACGCTGAGCTTTTAAAGTTTGGTATCGAGCCTCAATACTAGTTGTATTACCTTGGTCAACGGTTATTCATGACACATAAATATTCTACAGAGATTTGTTGTACAAACTCAAAGTCTAGTTTTATCCATCGAGTTAGTGTGGTTTGGTTCAAACTTAAAACTCGTTTGCTTGGCAAACAGTCTTCTCAAGCCATACTCGGTCATGGACTGCTCATTTTCGATTTTGAAGTACAGGTTTTATTTTTTATAAAGACACGAAACGAACTATTGATATGATGAAAATTTCTTTAACATTTTTGTTTGCCATAACATCCATTCTAGTCATCAAAGCACAAGATCAGCGAAATTTTTTAAATGAGACCCCTCAAGAAATGGCTGAACGAATGTCATGGTGGCTCGAAGCGAAATATGGTATGTTCATTCATTTTGGACTTTACAGCCAGTTGGGAGGCGAATGGCAAGGCAAAACCACACCTGGTTATGCAGAATGGATACAGGCTAGTTTCGATATACCGGCGCAGGAATATGCGATGCTAGTGAACACCTTTAACCCAAAAGATTTTGATGCTGATTTTATTGCTAAAACGGCCAAAGAGGCCGGGATGAAGTATATTGTGATCACCTCGAAACACCACGAAGGTTTCTGCCTTTGGGATAGTCAGCATACCAATTTTGATGTCGCTAGTACGCCATTTAATGGACGCGATATATTGGCTGAATTGAGTGTAGCGTGCCAAAAACACGGTTTGAAATTTGGAACTTATTATAGCATCATTGATTGGCATCATGGCTCCCAAGAGCGAAATATTGATGGTCCAAAAAATTCTGAGCGGTGGTCTCAAATTCGTATGAAAACCAATCGAAAAGCCCAATATGTCGAATACATGAAAAATCAGATAAAAGAATTAATCGACAATTATGATACCGACATTTTATGGTTTGATGGCGATTGGGTCTATTGGTGGAATACTTTGGATGGAGATGATCTTTATAATTATGTTAGGAATCTCAAACCTTCGATTATTATCAACAATCGGGTATCGAAACGCCCGAAATTTAAAAAAGATTTCGGTACGCCCGAACAGAAGCACCCTGAAACCTCACCAAATTATTATTGGGAAGCCTGCTATACGTTGAACACTTCCTGGGGCTATAAGATAAAAGATAGTCAGTGGAAAAGTCCACAAGTAGTGTATGAAAAACTGATGGATATCAATCATAAAGAAGGGAATCTTCTGTTGAACATTGGTCCAGACGGTAATGGAAATGTACCTGAAGAATCCGTAAAAATCTTATTGGAAGTCGGAGAGATGTTACGCAATCAGTGAAATTTTAGTTTTGATTCCTGAATTTTTGAAGCCGTCTTTTCATTTGCTGTTTAGAGTTCTGAAAAAGAATGAATGGTCGTCTTCTTGAAACCCTTGAATTTAGAGATGATAAGGTGTGAAACTTGATGAAAAAGTCCTTCAAATCACCTATTGGGTTGTCGTCAGTTTTTGGAGATTCGAATGAAAATTAAATGATTTTATTGTCCTTGAACTTCTATATAGAACAGATAAATGGCTTGACCAATAAGATAAACTTGACTAAAAAATAATTTTAATATCATGATGAGAAACTTTATATATCTATTATTTCTAGGACTATTCTTTGGTTGTTCTTCTGAAAAAACCATTGAAAAAGTGAAGCAAAAAACCATCGATGCTGCAGAAGTGCAATTCAGTAAAATTGGGAAACTCTACGAATCCAAACGCATACCACGAACGCTCAAAAATGGTGACTTATTTTCGGTAAACCCTTACGATTGGACCAGTGGTTTTTATGCAGGGAGTTTGTGGTATCTGTACGAACTCACGGAAAACCCTCAATGGAAAGATCAAGCGGTGGCTTACACAGAGATTTTAGACACCATACAATGGTATAGCGGAAATCATGATGTCGGATTTATGATCAACTGCTCCTATGGAAATGGATACCGAATAGGAGGGAAAGAACATTACAAGCAAGTGTTGGTCAATGCGGCAGAATCGCTCAGTCAACGATTTAATTCCAATGTAGGACAGATCAAGTCTTGGAATTATCGAGAAGCGTGGGATGGTGTTACAGAGTGGTTTTATCCTGTGATTATTGATAACATGATGAACTTAGAACTGCTGTTTGAAGCTTCTGCTATTTCAGGTAATGGTTTCTATAGAGACTTGGCGATCATCCATGCCGATAATACCATGAGAGATCATTACAGACCGGACTTTAGTTCCTATCACGTGGTCGATTATGATACGATTACAGGTCATGTACTCGATAAAGCCACTTGTCAAGGCTTTGCAGATAATTCTAGTTGGGCTCGAGGGCAAGCATGGGGTTTGTATGGGTATGTAATCACTTATAGGGCCACAAAAGATGAAAAATATTTGGATTTTGCCATCAATATTGCTGATTACATGATGAACCATCCATCCATCCCAGAGGATAAAATTCCTTATTGGGATTATCATATCGATGTGGATGGCTATCAAGCAGAATGGGATTATCAAGATGGCGTCGATTATTTCTACAGAGATGTTTCAGCAGCGACCATAACGGCCTCTGCCCTGATTGAACTAGCCACCTATGTGAGCCAAGAGGAATCCAATCAATATGTCGATTACGCTAGAGACATTATCATGAATGTCAGCACCCCTAATTATATGGCAACAGAAGATGAAGATAATTATTTTATTTTAAAGCATAGTGTGGGTAGTCTGCCCCATGGAGGTAGTGTTGATACGCCAGCAAATTATGCAGATTATTACTACTTAGAAGCTTTGACTCGATTAATCAATTATGAAACAGACAAGGATTATGTCCTTCCAGAAAACACCTCCATAGCTAGTTGGTATTGATTTTATGCTACTGTTTTTAAAAATGATAGAGACCCTAAGTTTAGTTATCGGCTGCAATAATCACACCGATCTAAGATTTGAAATTTTTCCATCAAGGGAATTAAAAAGTTTCATAATGGGGTACAATACTTTTAGATAAATATTCAAAATAGAATGTTTTGATCAAACAACTTTTTGTTCTATTAACGATAACACATATGAGAAAAAGAAAAATACTCGGATTCCTTTTCATCACCATTAGTTTTCTACTGGGGTGTAAAAATGAATCAACAGATAAAGCAAACTCTGATGATTCCAAACCTAATTTACTATACATTTTTACTGATCAACATCGAAGACAGGCCATGGGATTTTTAAACGAAGATCCTGTCTACACGCCCAATATTGATTTTTTGGCTCAAAACGGAGTTTACTTTTCTAAAGCAGTGGCCAATCATCCATTATGTAGTCCTTATCGAGCGATGTTATTTACGGGACAATATCCTCTGACCAATGGGGTCATCGCCAATTGCCATTCAGGGCGTACAGCGGATGGTAATTATTTAAAAAAAGAGGCCCAAACGATTTCCGATGTGGTGAGTCAAAATGGTTACAATGCAGGTTTAGTTGGGAAATGGCATTTAGAAGGACCGGAACCGACCAACCCAGGGGAACCATTGGTATGGAGTGCTTGGTGCCCATTCGATCGACGTCATGGATTTGATTTTTGGTATGCGAGTAAAGGCAATGATCATTTCAACCCACAGTATTGGAATACTTATGCTCTTGAAGACGAACTCCAAACCGTCAATCAATGGTCTCCAGAGCACGAAGCTGAAATCATCATGGAATATCTCGAAGGTGAGGGTCATGCTCCCAGAGATATTAATAAACCCTTTGCCTTATTTTGGTCTGTCAACCCACCTCATAACCCTTTTCATATCGTTCCCGATCGCTATAAAGAATTCTACAAGGATAGGACTTATATCGACTTACTCCAACGCCCTAATGTCAGTTTTGTGGATAATAAAGACATCACTGTTGGGGATCACGGCGTTGAAGAAAAAATCAACGGAGCTCCAGATTATTTTGCAGCGGTTAATGGAGTCGATGAACAAATTGGTCGTGTGATTGAAAAATTAAAATCGTTAGGTCTTTATGATAATACCATCATTGTTTTTTCATCTGATCATGGAGAAATGCTTGGAAGCCATGGTTTGATGCATAAAAACATTTGGTTTAAAGAGGCTTATGAGATTCCCTTAATCGTCCACTGGCCCCAAAAGCTGGTCCCTAAGACGGAAGATTTATTGATTAGTGTTCCTGATTATATGCCCACTCTTCTTGGTCTCATGGGACTTGAAAAATCAATACCCAAAGAAGTAGAAGGTTCCGACTATAGCCAGATATTGTTTGGTCAAGATATGAAAAGACCCGATAGTCAATTATATTTTGGATCCGAACCTTCTGATCCATCTTCTGGGAAAAGAGGCTTTAGAGATGATCAACACACTTTTGCCGTTGTAAAAAATGAGGATGGCAGTAAAAGCTATTATCTCTACAACGATCAAAAGGATCCATACCAATTAGAAAACATTTGGGGACGAGATCAACAAATCGATCAAGAAGTCTCATTAAAGTTAGCAGAAATTCTTACAAAAAGAAATGATCCTTGGTTAGAGGAGAAGTAAATCAAACATGATCTAGACAGGGGTGGAAATCCTATTTTAAACAAAAATCATCTGCATGTAACATAAGTAGGCTTAATATGAAACTATAATTAGCTGAATTCTATGTTTCAGTTGAAACTAAAAACTAAGAGTTCATAAATTTAGTGTCCAAATAAATCGGTTAATGGGCCGGTAATGGTCAAAAAGCCAATGAATGAATTCAATTCCAAACTATTATGAAGTATAAAATAACACTATCAAAATCAATTTGGTTTTTAACGTGTTTCTTTATTCACATTTTGATGACTCCAGCACAAACAAAAGCTATTTCAGGAGTCATTACTGATAAAACAAATAATCAACCATTAAATGGGGTCAGTATTTTTATAGCAGGAACTGCCGTCGGTGTTGTATCCGATTTTGATGGCAACTATTCTATAAACGCTTCGGTTGGTGATGTTTTGACCGTATCTAGTTTAGGCATGAAACCGGTAACGATCACTGTTGGAAACCAAGATGTCATCAATATCGAATTAGAGCCCGATATTGGTGAATTAGAAGAAACCATCGTTATTGGATATGGAACCGTGACCAAAGCCGATTTCACGGGATCATCTTCACAAGTTGAAGCTGATGATATCTATAGAGCTCCCGTTGTGAATTTAGAACAAGCACTACAAGGCAGAGCTGCTGGAGTCAAAATTTCTAGTTTAGAACATTCTCCAGGTGCGGAATTGGATATTTTAATTCGAGGTGGAACAAGTTTAGGAGGCAACAATGCGCCCTTGTATGTCATCGATGGTTTTCCAACCGATACGGATGTCGGTTCGACGATCAACGTTCAGGATATTGAATCCATAAACATTCTGAAAGATGCCTCGGCGACATCGATTTATGGAGCGAGAGGCTCTAATGGTGTGATTCTCATCACCACTAAATCAGGAGAAGAGGGCAAAGTTTCAGTGAATTATAATTACCAATACGGAGTACAGAGAGTTGTGGATCGCTACCCAGAAGTACTCACTCCCGTTGAATTCGCTAAATTCCAAAATGAGTTTCGGCCAGAGAGTGAAACGTATGCTGATCCACTGAGTTTTGCTGATGTAGAGCCCGCCAATTGGTCAGAAAAAATATTCCAAACAGCGCCTTATAGCAACCATGATTTAAGTATTTCGGGAGGGGCTGCCAACACAAAATATAGAGCTTCTCTGTCCTTTGTGAACCAAGATGGGGTTGTTCTCAATAGTAATTATGAACGGGCCACTGGGCGAATGAATCTCAGACAACAAGTGGGAAAGAAGTTTGAAATTGCATTAAATGCTAGTTATAGCCATAAAACGACGTTAGGCGCTCCCAATACGGGGCACAAATTATTTATTCGATCGTTAGAAGCGATTCCTTATGTCACCGATGTATATGATATTGATGAAGGACTGTATATTGATTTAGAACGTATCCCAAGATTAAATCCAGTCGCCGATATCCGTTCGACAACCGTCATTAAAAGAGATGAAAACTTGACGGTGAATGCCATCGCCAAATATGAGTTGATTAAAGGGTTACATTTTGAATTTAAATTAGGACATGTTGGAAGAAATAGCAAACAAAAATCTTCTGCTTTACCACCGAGTAGTAAGGGAAGAACGAGTAACGGAAGGGCCTTTATTGTTCACAGCCTAAGACAACAGTGGATTAATGAAAATCTGATTCGGTTCAGACCGAAACTCCATAAAAATCATAAGCTAGAGTCTGTTTTTGCTTTCACTCAAGAATCATTTTGGGCTGAAAATGTAAGAGTCGTTAATTCGAATTTTCCTATTTTGAATGAGTTTATCGTCGATAATATTCAGCAAGGGACCAATTTAGATCTACCATCTTCTTCGCTCAGTGAGCGAAGCCTGAGGTCATACTTAGGACGAGTCGATTATGATTTTAAAAGAAAATACTATCTGACGTTAACGTTCAGATTGGACCAGGCGTCGCAGTTTTCGAAAGGCAATAAATCGGCTCTTTTTCAGTCAGCTGCCCTATCATGGCGGGTTATTCAAGAACCTTTTATGAAAAAAATACCAGCTATAAGCAATTTAAAATTCAAAGCTAGTATTGGCGATACGGGGAACACACGAATTGGACCTTATGCCTCTTTGGCTCGTCTAGCGACAACCAATTATAGTGTCGATAATAGCGTCAGTTTAGGGGTATCGCCCTCCTCCTTAGAAAATGAAAATTTAAAATGGGAATCCAATCGTCAATTGAATATTGGAGCCGAACTTGGGTTCTTCAGAAACAAAATTCAAATAGAGGCCAATTATTATTATCGAAAAACCACAGATTTGCTTTTGAGTGCTAATATCCCATCCACTTCAGGGTTCGGTACATCGTTATTAAATGTGGGGAGTCTCGATAATGAAGGCTTTGAATTATTCATCACCAGTGAAAACATTAATACGGGCAAGTTTTCATGGAGTACTGATTTGAATGTAGCTTTTAACCGTAATAAAGTACTGGAATTGACTCAAGGTCAAGATTCATTTCTTATCGAAAGAAATTATAATGCGAGTTCTAGAAATAGAGAAGCATACATTATCAAAAAAGGTTCTCCTGTCGGGAGCATGTTTGGATATGTTTGGGACGGAATATACAATTATGATAGTTTTCATGTCAGTGGAGAAGGAGCCAATAGGGTATACACCCTTAAAGAAACGGTTCCCGCGGGTATTAATCAAGTCATCCCTGGAGATATCAAGTATAAAGATTTGAACGGGGATGGAGTCATCAGTAGAGAAGATCGGACCATCATTGGTAATGCCAACCCTGTTCATTTTGGTGGCATCATGAATCGATTCCGATATAAAAGCTTAATCCTCAGTGCTTTTTTTGAATGGACCTATGGAAACGACGTGCTCAATGCCACAAGGTATGAACTGGAAAGCCTTAATGGTCGAGATAACCAGTTCGCTAGTGTTAAAAACAGATTTAGACCTGAAGTTTATGACGAATCAGGCACATTAATCGACGCTGGATTTAGCGATACGACACTTTTCGCTACTAATGGAAATCGAAATCGTTTTTACAGTGATCGGGTCATCGAAGATGGAAGTTATTTACGACTGAAAACAGTCACTCTATCATATGAATTGCCTAGAAAAATGCTGAGACCTATCAACCTAAGATCTGTCAATGTGTTTTTAAGTGCACAAAATTTATTGACGTTCACTAACTATTCAGGAACAGACCCTGATGTCCATGCTGATGCCACATTTGACAACACCAGAAGTTTAGTGCGTGGCGTCGATTTTGGAGGATATCCAACAGCGACAACCATTTCGATGGGTTTAAACATTAATATTTAAAATAAAATGAAAGTTTCTTTTAAAATATTGTTAATCACTGCATTGTTATATTCATGTCAAAGCGATTTTCTAGAAGAGAATCTAGATAATGTATTAGTATCGAATAATTATTATTCCACCGTAGAGGAAGCCGAAAGTGCCGTCATCGGCCTTTATTCTCAATTAGCAAGAGATGGTCTTTACGGTTTGTATTTAAGTATGTGTAGTGATTTAGGAACCGATATTGCTTACTTTACTCAAAGAACCAATACGATTTATACCTATGCTAATTATTTAATCACCAGTTCTACAGGAAATTTAATTGCTACGTGGAGACAAGCCTATAGCGTCATTCATGCTAGTAATTTGTTGATCGAAAAACTGCCTGAAAAGGCCACTTTTAGTCAAGAACGTCAGAATGAACTTCTAGCTGAAGCGAGGTTTATCAGAGCATTGACTTACTTTGTGTTGGTCCGTATTTATGGAGATATCCCCTTAATCGAAAAGCCACAGAATTTGTCAGATAATTTACAGGTGTCAAGAGCGCCAGTTGCTGAGGTCTATCAGTTTATCTTGGATGATTTAAATTTTGCAAAAGAGCATATGAAATGGTTAAGCGAAATGCCTCAAAGTGGTGGGCGCGTTAGTAAAAATGCTGTTTTGGGTGTCCTCACTCGTGTCTATAGCACCATGGCAGGCCATCCGTTACAGGACACTTCGAAATGGGAAATGGCCGCTAGCACGGCTAAAGAGCTGATTGATACGAACTTTCATGATTTACTACCCAATTACAGTCAAATTTTTCTCAACTTAAGAGATGATGTTTATGATTTTACTGAAAGCATATGGGAAATTGCATATACAGAAGGCGATTTAGGACATCGGATCGGGTCTTTTAACGGCATCAGATCAACATCAGGACCCAATGGAGAACCCAGTAGTGAAGTAGGGGGCGGTAGTGGATTTGTGAAATCAACCGTGAACTTACGAAAAAAGTATGGGGAAAATGGTGAAGGTTATGATCCAGGTATTACGGATTTCAGATATCATTGGAATTGTATTCCTTATCAGCTGGATGGGACTGGAAAACCGAGACTGAACTCCGATGGCACCGTAAGACTTTCTAACGAGTTTCTTTTGGTCTCTTACAGAAAAGAAATGAGTTTTGGTGCTTATACAGCCAATGAGACGGGTGTAAATGCTTTAACACTTCGATATGCCGATGTGCTCTTGATGTATGCTGAAGCAGAAAATGAGTTAAATGGCATTCAAAGAAATCCTCTGGCTAACGACATTTTGAAGCAAATTAGACAACGTGCATTCAGGAGTTTTAGTGATTCGGGTGCTGTGACTCAGTTCGAAGATGTTGAAATTGAAGGCATCAACTATAATTATGATTATTCTTCATTATCGCAAGTTGATTTTAGAAACTTTGTGAGAGACGAAAGAGCTAGGGAACTTCCTGGAGAAGGCGTGCGTCGATGGGATTTATTGCGATGGAATTTGCTTTACCCTTTTGTAAAGAGTTTAGAAGGGAGAGAACCTAGAGGAACAGCATGGGAAAATATTCAACCCCACCATGTGTTATTTCCGATCCCTCAAAGAGAGATTGATATCAATCCATTACTAATCCAAAACGAAGGTTATTGAATAATCATCAATTCTATGATATGAAAAAAAGGTGGTCAACTTACAACAAATCAATATTATTTATACTGGCGATTTTTCTTGGAGTTACTTCATGTTTAAAAGATACGGAGGCTCCAATTGTGGCTGTTCAATTTGAAAACACAACGATTACTGAGGGGGAATCCATCAAGATTTCGATTTCAAACAACCCTGATTTAGTTACATTATATTCTGGAGAGTTTGGATTCCAATACGAGCATAGAGAAAGGACATCCATTGAAAGTCCACCTCCAGACTTAAGTTTTGCCTCGTACAGTACAGGAAGCTCTCATGAATCTGGCTATGTCTATTTTGTTTATAGTACTGATTATAGTGGACAAGGCGATCCATCAGATGCTACTTGGGAAATTTTAAGTACCAATAATAAGAGTCACGAAAAGTATAATGAATTAGATTGGGGGACCTTGGATAACAATTCTAGAGAAAAAAAGTTTTTCAGTAGAAGCCTGTCGTTAGATGGCATTAGAGGCGAAAAAACCCATTTCGCCTTTCGTTACGAAGGCATGTCTGGTTTGACACAAAGAAGGTGGTATATTACTGATTTTATTGTTGAAGCGGTTATTCCTGAAGCCAATAATCAGATAATCAATGTCGTTACCGAAGACTTCTTAAGTAACAGTGGTTCGGATTGGACTACGTTTAGTGTTAAAGGAAAAGAAGAATGGGTCTTGGCCGGCGGGGCCAGGCATCTTGGATCCATTTGGATAGGGGCTAATAACAGAGCTGATGATAACGAAGACTGGTTAATCATGGCCCCATTAGATTTAATGTCAAGTGAATATCCAACGACACCGGATAAAGGCATCCCTATTAAAACGATTAATGAAACCAATAAAGTTTTTGAGTATACATATGCTAGACCCGGAGAATATATAGCCACTCTCCTTGTGAATCATTGGGATTATCATCATAATGTGTTTAATTCTCAATTATTTGAACAAACCATTACTGTTTTAAAAAAGCAACCGTCTTCTCCCTCCCCTGATGATTCCACGGATAGCGATGATTCGACCGACACGGATGACTCCACGGGCAACGATGGTTCGACCGACACGGATGACTCCACGGACAGCGATGGTTCGACCGACACGGATGATTCCACGGACAGCGATGGTTCGACTGACACGGATGATTCCACGGGTAGTGATGGTTCGACCGACACGGATGATTCTACTATGAAAGGACGGCGTATAGAAATAATAGAGGATATCCCATCTCCTTTCAAGGTCGGAGATACTCACACATTGACTTTTAAATACTATAATGAGGAAGGAAAAGAAGAAGCTCTTGATAGACCACGATGGGACTCTTCAACCCCTGGAGTAGCCGACGTCGATCCTGCGACTGGAGTGGTAACAGCTAAAAATGCGGGAACAACGGTCATTACGGTTAGGACTCGTGAACCAGAAGCAACTCGAGTAACCGATACCTATGAAATCACAGTCTCTGATCTTGATGATTCCAACACTGGGGACTCTTCAGACACGGATGACTCTTCAGACACCGATGATTCCACGGATACCGACGATTCGACCGATACGGATGACTCGACGGACAGCGATGATTCCACGGATACCGACGATTCGACCGATGCGGATGACTCCACAGACACGGATGATTCCACGGATACCGACGATTCGACCGATGCGGATGACTCCACAGACACCGATGATTCGACCGATACGGATGACTCGACGGACAGCGATGATTCCACGGATACCGACGATTCGACCGATGCGGATGACTCCACAGACACGGATGATTCCACGGATACCGACGATTCGACCGATGCGGATGACTCCACAGACACCGATGATTCGACCGATACGGATGACTCGACGGACAGCGATGATTCCACGGATACCGACGATTCGACCGATGCGGATGACTCTTCAGACACGGATGATTCCACGGACACCGATGATTCGACGGATACCGATGATTCCACGGACACTGATGATTCGACGGATACCGATGATTCGACCGATACGGATGATTCCACGGACAGCGATGATTCGACCGATGCGGATGACTCCACAGACACCGATGATTCGACGGATACCGATGATTCCACGGACACTGATGATTCGACGGATACCGATGACTCCACAGATACTGACGACTCGACGGACACCGATGACTCCACAGATACCGACGACTCGATGGACACGGATGATTCCACAGACACCGATGACTCTACGATGAAAGGACGGCGTATAGAAATAATAGAAGATATCCCATCTCCTTTCAACGTTGGAGATACTCACACGTTGACTTTTAAATACTATAATGAGGAAGGAAAAGAAGAAGTTCTTGAGAAACCACGATGGGACTCTGCTCCCGGCAAAGTAGCCGATGTCGATCCTGCGACTGGAGTGGTAACAGCTAAAAGTGCGGGAACAGCGGTCATTACGGTTAGGACTCGTGAACCAGAAGCAACTCGAGTAACCGATACCTATGAAATCACAGTCTCTGATCCATAGAAGAAAAAATTGCTTTTTGTGGTTCTAAACCAACTATAAGTGGGGTTCGTTATTTAGATTACTATTTTAGGTTCTTTCCGTTCCTAATGGTTTAAGTTTGATGGGGATTTGTTTAGTATGATTGAACTTGTTGGTGCAGGGAATAGTTCACACATCACAATCACTTGGATTCTAAGTAATCCACCACGGTGGATTGGTCATTAAAAACGAATGAATTGATTTTAATAAAACATTTCTGCCTCTACAAAAATCCTAACGATAAGAAAACATCAATAACAGAGGCGTTTGCAAAGTTGAATAACGTAGTCCTAAAGAAAAGATTAAATCAATATAGGTATCGTGTTGCACTAGAGGTTTGAACATGTTTGTTACTTTTTTTAGGAAACACTTGGCACTAAATCTTGTGCAAAAGTTGTTGTTCGTGGTCCTTTCGATGACATTGTACTATTCCTATCCTCAAGCATTACGTTGTAATGATTCTGAGGTTCGTTGTCAAGAGGCAAATACATTTCGGAATCAAGAAATAGAAATGATTCTAGGATTATTTGATCTGAAAAGTGATGATTATATATCAAATATCTTATCAGATGGTAACATTGCCCCCAGTGGAACACCTATTGGTTATCCCAATTTACCTAAGTCAGAAAGTGAACGAAGGAATCCAAGCAAGGAACAATTAACTATATCGGAAAAATACATCGATGATTTGCTAGATCTTGGAATAGCTTATCATAAAAGCACTAGATATACCAAAGACTCTGAATTAGCTACTAAGTTATTTGGTACATTGAATCATTGGTTGAAGCATCATGAAATTAAGCCACGGTGGGATGTAACATTTAAACATGGAGCACCTCTAATCGCCGCCAAATTAGATATGATTTTATTGCTTATGATGGAACCACTAGTTGCCGACATTCAATCTAATAGTCATCAAGCCAATGAAATTTTAAGATTGGTTCTAGAGCATACTTTAGAAATATTCAATCAAGACCCTCCTTTTAATGCACAAAATAGAGGTCAAAATTGGATAGGACGTTTTCCACGCCTACGGACGAATGCGGCCTCAGCCTCTATCTTAAAGGGACCTCAATCTTTTGATGATTTAAAAGCTCATATTGAAGCTGGACTGCGAGATGACCCAGAGGACTTGATCTATCAAGGACAGGGAAGGCAAGTCGATGGAACTTTTTTTCATCACGGAAATCAAATGTATAATGCGCCTTATGGACTAAAATCCGAAGCTCAAATCGCTGCTTGGTTCAAATATTTTGAGGACACCTCATGGGAATATGATGCGTTTTATTATCAATTGCTTGAAGATAGAGTACTAGACTACATGAAAGCGGTATCTTACAAAGAGCATTATTATGATTTAGCCATTGTTGGTGGTAAAAGTGTCGTTCATTCAAGAGGGAGTATCTTGATGGAACCACACTCGGTAAGGGGTGCTATTAAGAGCATTCAAGGTCTAAAACATTTCAAATTGAAACGATTGGATGAATTAGGTGAGTATGAAGCCATCTTAAAGAATCAACAAGGGTATCATTTTTCAAAACAATTTTGGATTGGAGACTATTATGCGCATCAAAAGCCTGAATATTTTGTAGGGTTTAAGACCGTCAGTATTGAGACGAAGTCCCCCGAATGGTTTCCAAATTTTTTCATAGGCAGTGGTATGACATCTATTTTAGTTCGTGGAGATGAATATCAACAGGCCCGTCGTAAATGGGACTTTACCGCACTACCTGGAACCACGGTCGAACGAGTGGATCACACAGAAGCGAACTTAGGGGGAGGGGGTGCTGCTGCCAAACATTTTGGGCGCAATCGGTTTAATGGAGGAGCCAGTAATGGTGAAATTGGAGTATCGGGTTTTCAGTTGAATCGGCGGAAGGATGAAAGGGCTAGAGTAGCCAACCTTCAAGCCAATATCGGTCGATTTTTTTTTCATCATGAAGTAGTCGCCATGGGCAGTTCCATTGAACGAAAAAAGGAGATAGGATATGAAGATGACGTAAGAACCACGATTAACCAAACGGAATTAAAAACAAACGTGGAGTGGGGAAACACGTCCATGAGTGGTTCCATTAACTTTTCTGAAGCTCGAAAATCCAAACCAGTTTCAATCCAAAAAAAAGGAACCGGTTTGCCAACGGATAGTTTTAGGGTTAATATTCCTACTTGGTTTTGGCATGATGGGGTCGGATACTTGATCATCCCTCAAAACGGAAATTTTGTTGAAATTGAACTTTGGGCTGAAGTAAGAACTGGCCGTTGGGGTATTGAAATAGGAGAGAGAGGAAATATTCCAATATTTCAATTAGGGATAAATCATGGTATCGAATTGGATGATTCTTCGAATCACTATGTCTATGTCATTTTACCTAACATGACGCCCGGCGAAATCGCAAGTTACGTCAAGGAAATACCTTTTGAAATCATTGCGAATACATCGGAGAAACAGATTATTTACCATAAAGAGCTAAAAGCGACTCAAGCTATCTTTTATAAAGCGGCGACACTTGATAATAACCATGGACTTCAGTTGGAAGTTGACAAAGAGCTTGTCATCATGTTGGATGAGTCGGACTCCAATGAGATAAAACTGTATTACGCTAATCCAATGAAACGTCCTCCAATGGATGTTTCTTCGACTCCAATGAAGATCAACAAGTTACTTTTAAGTGGCAACAATGACGTCATTTTAGATGAAATCGAAGCAGCTTCACATGTGATCCTTGATTTTGAAACAGATACAGATTTTGAAACGAAGCCTCAACAAAAAGTCCTCTCTATTCCCTCTCGAAATTTTTTAATCAGTGTTAACGGGAATGAAAGTTGTACAACTGATGGAAAAAGTTCGATTGAAGTTCATGCCAATGAGGCGTCAACCGGTTATCAAGTTGAACTATCGGGGCAAGAAATAAATATGTCGAAAACTTTTGGACAAACTGAAAGACGACTAACATTTGAATCGATATCTCCCGGTAAATACTCCGTTAGGATTTGGAAAGATGATTTTGAACAGATCTATGAAGTCATTGTCAAAGAACCCCCTACTTTGGTTGTCCAAGCTAGTGTCGATGAAGTATTTAGGGTTTTGAATCTAGATTTAAAAGGGGGACGTTCCTATTTAGTTTCTGTTAATGGAGTTCAAAATCAATATGATGATTCTGGATTGGTGCGTATTCCCATTGAGGAAGATATAACGGATATCAAAGTTTCTACACCTGATGTATGTCAAGGTCAATACCACGATCGATTTATTTTAGAATCATCGGTAGCGATTTATCCGAATCCTATCGAGAAAAATTTAAATGTGATTGTTCCACAGGATAAAGATGCAACAATTCAAATTTTCAATTCATCAGGAAGAAGAATTTACATTTCAAATAACTCTCATTTAAACGGAAATTCTGCATTAATTGTTCCCATGTCGGAGTACACAGCAGGGGTTTATATAGTTCAGGTAAGTTATGAGGATTATGCAGAGAGCTTTAAAATTGTGAAGAAATGAAAAATAGACCTATAAGTAGTATGATTGACTCAATAAATATTCAAAATAAATTACTTTACGAGTTTTGGTCGAATTTGGTTCGTTTTTCTTTCTTTTGGTTTTCTAACCTAAATTCTTAATTAGTTATTGAACACTCCAAATGAATTGTTTTGTGAATAAAAGCATTTTTCAAATTTCAATGATTTTGTTGCTCTTGACGGCCTTATTAGTTTCCTGTAGTGAGAACGATTCTCCTTCAGAACCCCCACACTCTCCTCCTGTAACTCAAATACCAGACTCCTCCACTACTGATACAGAAGATACTGATGCTTCTTCTCAAGTGCCACGTTCGGTTTCTTTAAGAGAACCTGAGAATGCAGCAAATTGCACTACAGCTAATCACATTGATGAAAAGAAAAGCGAGGTTACGTTTTTGTGGACGAAATCCAGTAACACTAGTCGTTACGAAATCAACATTGAGAATGTGAAGAAGGATTTTTCGTTTAAAATCAATACTAGTGATACTTCCTTCAAGATTATTTTGGATCGTGAAGAACATTATCATTGGTGGGTTGTTTCAAAATCAGATTCCACAGAAGAAATTGCTACAAGTGAAAAATGGTCATTCTACCTGCAAGGAATTCCTGAACAATATCATGCTCCCTTTCCTGCCGTATTAAAAGGGAATGCAACTAAGGAAACCGTCTCACTAAGACCTAGAGAAGAATTACTTTTTGAGTGGGAAGGAGAGGATGTCGATAACGACATCACTTTTTACCAATTGTGGTTGGGAACATCAGAAGAACAGTTAGAATTAATGGCTTCTGAAATCACCGAACAATCGTACTCTATGATGGTTGAATTAGACACTCAATACTATTGGCAAATAGCCACAGTTGATGAGGTAGGAAACCTTTCTAAATCGATGATCCAATCGTTTTCAACCGTTGCTTTAGAAATAGAAAAAATAAGTCCTAAAATCATGATTATTGGTGCTCCAAATAGAGATCTTGATGTCAATGAGACATATGAACTAGAGTCTGAATATTTTGACGATATAGGAGATAATGTGGCTCCTCCCTCTGCTGTCAATTGGATATCTTCTGACATTAGTAAGGCTACGGTGGATCCTAATACTGGTCTGGTTACAGGGGTCGATGTCGGAACGGCGGACATTACGGTCCGAGTGACAATTAATGAACAGTTGATTACCGATACGATAACTATCTCGATAGTCAAACCTAGAACGGACGGTCAAATTGAAATTAATGATGATTATAAAGGCTTGTTTTTAGTTGGACAGACCCGAAAGTTCACCTTCAAATACTATAATACAGAAGGAATAGAAACAAATCTACCTCCAAATGGAAAAGTGATTTGGAAAAGTAATGGAACGCGAGCTGTATTTGGTAAAACATCCCCAGATTTAGCCGAATTGGTGGAGCTAGGACAAGAAACTATCATGGCACGTTTAACTTTTCAAGATCACACCTACTTAGAAACCTCTCTTGATATTACAATCACTCAAGGGCCTGCTATTTGGATTATAAAGGACTTACCATCTCCTTTCAAGGTAGGGGATAGGCATACTCTTACATATCAATTTTGGAACTCCGAAGGAAAAGAAGGGGCTCTTGAACGTGGACCAAGGTGGGATAGTAGTAGAAGTAGAATAGCAGAAATAAATCCTGGTAGCGGTGAAATTACAGCCAGGGAAGCAGGCACAACCACAATCAAAGCCCGAGTACGTGGAAGTGACGAATTGATAGAGGATACATATAAGATTACGATAATTGAATAATGGTAGATTCGAGATCTTTAGAAGGAATAGTGTACCTATACTCAAAATGATCCATTGATTTCACTTTTATTGAGTCGAGCAATAAGAGTGGCGTACACACAAAATGAAAAAGTGACGAACCATGAAGCCTCAATCAATGACAAATAGTTCATGAAAATGTAGCGTCAATAACCTTCAAAAATCAGAATTTTTAAAATCCAAAATTAGAACTGAACTCTCCCCCTCTTATAGACTTTTGAGTTAAAAAAAGTCCGTTTTCTACCATTTTTGGACCCTCTTTTCCCTATCCACCCCGCCTCTATTTCTATAGTTTCAATAAATACCTCTTTTTATTGAGGATATGACTGAACTTCCCCCCTCTTTTGTTTCCATGACCTAGAAAAAGCCCTTTTTTCGACC
>JAPORT010000142.1 GCA_026710085.1 Flavobacteriaceae bacterium
TCCCAATGTTCATGATTCTCTGTCCACCAATTTTGGGCTGCTACACATTTTTCGTTTTCAATTTTTTTATAGACATTATGTCCCTTTTCTTGAGCCAATAACACATCGGTTTCACCATTTCTTCTGATGACTTTTTTATTGTCTTGATCGTGAATCCATAAATCATTGTATACCAACACATGATTGGTTCGAACAAGAACATTATAATCGTTTCTTGTGGTATGTTCTCTTCTCGGTAAAGGAGCATCAGCATCGCTTTCCCATGAGCTTTTGCCGTCGATATGTACCCACGTGGCTGTTCCTTCATACCTTGGTGAGTCGTCCACTTGAGCCACTCGTTGCGTCCATTTCCCCTTGACCTGATCGGCTGTATAGGAAACATAATTCCAACGGTTATCGGTATCATATGTGTAGCCATCTTGATTTTCAAAGAGCCAATCTTGTCGCCAATGTTTCACAATCATTTGGCTTTGTTTAGGGCCAACAATCAAAAGATGCTGCATGACAATTTTATCTTCATCTTCTTCTAGTAGTTGAACCCACTCTAAGGCTTTTTCTTGTTTTACTTTTGAAGGTTTGTAAAGTGAATCTATTGAGTAATTAAATGTTTCAGCAAAATTGAATCCCACTTGATAACATCCACACATACTTTTTATGGCTTCTCGATCCAAGTCAATCTTTTTCGATGCTTCTTTCAGAGCGCTTTGTGAAAAAATACTTCCACAAGTCAACAAAAACGCCAATGCTGTTTGAATAGTTTGTTTCATTTGTAAATAGTTTAAGTTTTTTTTCTTTTCCAATTAAGAAAACTCCTTGTTTATCCTATAACTTGGAAAATGGCTACAAACTTATTTATAATAATTCTAAATAAAAAATAAATTGTAGATTTTTTTTAAACTAAATCACAGATTAGAGCATCTTCTTTCCTTGGCTTCCAATTTTATTCTTGTGGATATAAATACACTTCAATTCTCATTATTAGGTTGTATTATATTTTCTACCATTGGTTCTACAACATCTATTCCCCCTATAGCTTTTGTGCTACCAAACTTGATTCACGATCACAAATAGTCTCTAAACTTTTGATTCTCTCTACAATCTGAACGCTTTTATTTCAAGAAGATTAACAGATTAAGGAAGATCCTTTACTTTTTTGATAGAGATAAAGAGATTCGACTCTATAAAATGGAATTCAACTTAAAATTGCTTCTTATTGATTGAACTGGTAAGTGCATCATAAACTAAGTGAAAAATCACCATTTTCAAGGTGTCGTTGAATCTTATTCTTGTTTTTAATAGGAACCATAATCAACGAACCCTCCGTGGCAAAGTTTCATATATTTAATCTAGAAAAATCTATGAACAGGCTCACAATCGTATTTTCAATCAAATTGGCTATGACTTTTAAATGGCACTAGATGGTTAAGCGAAGCATTTGTTTTTCTTTATTGCCCTTTTATGAATTTCGATAAGCCAAGATCATTCAACGAGAAGACAAACTTTTCTGGAACACAAAAAACTTCTTTGATTGATTTAAAAAAGTAAAAGTCCATTTAAAACAGTGTGTCCTTGAGTAAGGGGATCCGACAATTTGAAAATCAATAGCCTACGATCAGACAGTTAGTGTTTTTCCAATGTCCAATAGGATTAATTCCAATCCTTTGTTTTTGAAATGGTCAATTGCTGCTTTATGGTCTATAACAATGGGTGGGAATGTATCAAAATGGCACCCTAGAATCTTCGAAGCTTGAACAAACTCAGCAGCTATGGCAGCATCTTGATAGCCCATGGTGAAATTATCTCCGATGGGCAGAACGGCTAAATCTAGTGTAGGACATGTTTGTGGGATTAGTTTCATGTCTATGGTCAAGGCAGTATCTCCAGCTATGTAAATACAAGTATTGTCTTTTCCTTGATTTTCATTCCAAATCACAAAACCTCCTGAATTACCGCCATAAGTTCCATCAGGTAATACCGAAGAGTGAATAGCATGAACGTATTTTATCCAACCAAAGTCAAATTGGTATCGCCCTCCATGATTCATGGGGTGACCTTGAATTCCTTTGTTTTCATACCAACTGACAATCTCAAAGTTTGATATGATGGTGGCTTTTGAGTTTTTAGCGATACTCTCCACATCAAGAACATGATCTTGATGCCCATGAGTCAGTAATATAAAATCAGGATTTAATTCATCTAAATTGATGTTTTTAGCCATCGGGTTACCACTGATAAAGGGGTCAATCACCAAATCAAAGTCATTGAATCTTATTTGAAATCCTGCGTGACCTAAATATCGAATTTCCATGCGTAGTGTTTCCTATTTTAAAGTTAAAATTAAATCAATTGTTCGATGTACTCTCAATAGATGAAATTCATTTGAAACATCAACCATGATTCTTGAATTCCACTCTAATGGAAGGTTCTAATTAAGTCGTCTATTTGCTTTTTGAGATAGGGTCATTCTGTATTAATTTCCATATATAGTTGCTCGAAATTGACTCTAAAGTATTGATGTGCAATGAAATTTCGAGAATCATACAATTTCTTCCAATTGATATGAGGGTTTACTTTTTTTATTTCTTTAGATAAATGATGAGATGCCTCGCCAATTATTTCTAAATAATACAAAACGCCACTATGAATTTTCCAGTCCTCAGCCAATTCTTCATCATTCGCTACATCCTGCTTTAATTCCATGATCTTGGATATGCTATTCTGAATGTGTTTTAACCTATAGTAATCTTTATTTGTTGTTTTTTGGTGTTTCATAAAAGATAATCACATCTTCTAAAACATCATCCTTAATCCATTCTGAAATGGCATTAAAAGACACAAAATCTATTTTTTTATTTAATTGACTCTGAATCTCTTTTCTTATACACTCCGCAGTGAGAATCCCAATAGGTGTTTCAATTTGATACAACAAATCAATATCACTCTGATCATTTTCTTCATTTCTTGCAACAGATCCAAATACCCCAATTTTGGTTGGACGATATGGCTTTAGAATCTCGATTATTTTGCTTTGTTGTTTTTTTGTAAGCATAATACGTTAGCAAAGTTAGTTTGCTTGGATTAACGATTGATTGTATTACTTCAACCTTATTCCCACATGTTAGTCATTCTATGATTATTTTTCTTTCCTTTGTTCTCCTTTGAATCACAACACATAGACCATGTCAAAACTTTCAGACAAACAAAAGCGGGAGCTCATTGAATATTTGAAATCTGACAAACCGATTCCTGATAAGTATCGCTTTTTATTGTTTGATTCGAAACAACAAGTTGAGTTGTTATGGAATGGAAAATCGAATCATATGACCGATGTTGTCCTGCCTTTTCAAACCATTGAACAAATTGATGAACCGAGATCTGAAAAATCCAATTATTTAATGGATGCTTTATTCGATAACACCGGTCGACAGACTCAAGGTTGGACAAACAAATTAATTTGGGGAGACAATAAATATATTCTTTCTTCACTTAAAAACGGCCCTCTCCGTAAAGAAATAGAGGACAATGGTGGCATCAAACTAATTTACATAGATCCTCCCTTCGATGTCGGGGCTAACTTCCATTTGAACATAAAAATGGGGGGGGGCAGAAGCCAAGCCTAGCTACGAAAAAAGCCCCAATATTCTTGAAGAAATAGCCTATCGAGACACGTGGGGAGATGGTCAAAATTCGTATCTCTCCATGATGTATGAACGGTTGATTTTGATGAGAGATTTGCTCTCAGAAGATGGATCGATTTATGT
>JAPORT010000136.1 GCA_026710085.1 Flavobacteriaceae bacterium
TTTCTCCACCCACTAAATTTTTAAGTCCTGCGACAACATCTCTCCCAACATTTCGAGCTCGAACAGTACTACCTCTCGCTAATCCGTGAACTTCTTTGATTGTTTTATTCGCAATGGATTCGGTTGTTGTTAGTATCATGTGACTGAATTTTTTAGTAACTATGAATGATGATAAATCTAAAACAAAGTTAGTGTAAAATAAAAGTTTTAAACGATATGATTCGGAATTGTTTTTGTCCCAATCATATGTTATAGTAGCTTTCAATATTTACCATAGGTGTTACTTGAATAAATTTTATTAATCAATTGATAAATATTTTTTCAATTGGTACATGAACCATGATGGTATCCCATGCAAAACTCAATTGCAAGGTATTTTCAGATTCTCGGAAATCAATAGTCAATTGTTCAAAGGGTTCATCTAGAGTTGTAATCGGTCTGTCAAATTGTGTGATGATTCCATCCTGTTCTGGTTCGTTATAACTAATTCCTCTTGTTTTTTCATGAACAAATATGGTCCAGTAATCTTCATAAGGGTAGACGTAAAGACCATAAGTTCCTTTTTCAAGCGTTTGATCTGCAAAAGAAACCATTTTGTTGAATTTGATTTTCGTTGTGAAATTGGCCCCAAGTCGCCAGTATTTTCCATAGGGTACCAAAGCATTTTCCTCTTCAAGTCCAAAAATCAAACGCTCTTTTTTATAGGGTCGATAGTAAGTCACTTTTACTTTCAAATGGTCATTTTCGAAAATAGCGGTACTTCTTGGGCTTTTGGGAAATAAATAAAAATGGGATAAATAGATACCAACATAAACCAAAAAGATTAAAAGGACTAGTCCAACAAAAGCTTTGAGAATCATTTTAAATGTTTTCATGTTAGATGAATCCGTTGAGCCAAATGTATGTAAAAGTTTTTCATGTTACATCATCCAAATCTGGAATTCCATTTATTTCTAGAACTGAAAAAAATAACGGAGTAAGTTCAAAAGTTGAGTTATTAGAAAATGTTAATCCAATAAAGAATCACACATTAACTGTTGCACTTAGTGGATCTGTATTAGAGACATTTTATCAAAAAGAAGAATATTATACTGCATATCATGTAGGTATTTTATACCCTAAAGAGAAAATGACTGAAAAAGAAATGTTAATTTATTCAGTGTTTATAAGATCGAATAGTTTTAGATATAGTTTTGGAAGACAAGCAAATAAAACACTTTCTGATATTTTTATTCCTGATCTTGAAGAAGTTTCAAAAATTTGCGATAGTATAAAATTCACAAGTAAAATCATTGATAAACATCCATTTAAAACCCTAAATTTAAAATTAAACACATCTAATTGGCGTTGGATTAAAATACCTGATATTTTTCATATTAAAGGGTCAACAACAAGTTCTTATATATACTTAAAAGAAAAAGGACAAGGCAAATTTCCTTATATAACTACTAGGGCAACGAATAATGGTGTAAGAGATTTTTTTAATCATTATACTGAGAAAGGTAACGTGTTAACAATTGATAGTGCTGTAGTTGGTTATTGTAGTTTTCAAAACCTCGATTTTTCAGCATCAGATCATGTGGAAATTTTTAGAACCTAAATTCACAATAAATAAATATATTGCCATGTTTCTAGTAACTATTTTGAATCAAGAACAATATAGATATAGTTACGGTAGAAAATGTAGTCAAAAAAATCTAAGAAGATCTAAAATTAAATTACCTATTACTAATACCGGAAAAATAGATTTTGAATTTATGGAAAACTATATTAAGTCTTTGCCTTATTCTTCTAGTCTCTAAATACATAATAATTATGAATTTTAATTTTAAAAAACAATCCCCTAAACCCTCCACCTACCAGCCGACTGCTAAGGAATTGAAAGAAGAACACGATATGCCAAGGTTGTCGGACGAGGAAATTAGAGAGACGTTTTTTAAGCCGGTAAGGTAAGTTAGCCCTTGACAATAAGAAAGTAGTGTATCGGCTATGCCTCAGCTACTAAGCGGTTACAGAAGTATATAATTCCCATATTTTAGGACGCTTGTTGTGAACATGGCTATTGATTAATTGTTGTTGATTTATAACTTTCAACTCAAACACTTTTTTTCTCTATTTAAAAGGTTTTTTATTTTAATTGACGTCCATATCCCTCGTTTATCAACAATGAATTGTAAAACATCAACTTGTTTGTTATTGGTAAAAATCCGTTTACTATAATCTGCCCTTATTTCAAATCCTCTTTTTGTCATTCCTTCCCAGCCACTAGACTCAACTTTTTCCTTCAAAGAATCTTCGCTAATACACCCATTTGAATATGCTTTTAAATCATCATACATATCAATGAAAAAATGCACTCCTATTTCACGTAACCATTCCCTCTCTTCCATGTGTTTACTGTTTTGAACAAAAGTAAACATAATATTTAACATCGGAAACGGCATCCTGGATGCTAGAATCGATTGTTACTTCATCAGCTTGAAGAGTTAAAGGAGACAAAAACAACAATTTTTGGATTAGACTTTCGAGCATATGATTATATTCGCAAAGAATCGTATGATTTTGTCATATGTTGTAAGCAATAAATTCATTACAGAAATCAAATGAGTCGTGTTTCAGTAACTCCAGAAATGTTGACTTGGGCATGTGAAAGAGCCGGATATGATGTTGATTATTTTGTCCAACGGATACCTAATCTTAAATCATGGATCAGACAAGAGAAAAAGCCTACTTTCAAGCAACTAGAGAAATTTGCCAACCATACATATACTCCGTTTGGATATTTTTTCTATCCGGAACCTCCAGAAGAAAATAATAATCCCATTGCAGACTTTAGAACAATTTCTCAGAAAAAAAATAAACTATCACGAAATTTACTTGATACGATTAATTATATGTCAAGACGACAAGAATGGCTTGAAGAGCATTTAATTGAACAGGATTCAATTCCTTTAAATTTTGTTGGATGTGCTAGTTTAAATGACAATCCAAAAGAAACTGCTATTGGAATTCGTAAAAGGTTAGGATTAGAGAAGGGGCGGTCTCATAACATCAAAACTTGGCAGGGCTCTATCGGACTACTTCGAGATAAAATGGAAGATTTAGGGATTATGGTAGTAATCAATGGAGTCGTAGGAAATAATACAAGACGTACTTTAGATGTTAATGAGTTTAGAGGGTTTGCTCTAGTGAATAATTATGCGCCATTAATATTCGTGAACGGAGCCGATTCAAAATCAGCTCAAATGTTTACACTAGCTCACGAATTAGCACATATTTGGTTAGGAAAAGGAGGTATTTCTAATTTAGAGAAATTATATCCAAATAACATTGATGTAGAGATTTGGTGTAATCAAGTTGCTGCCGAATTTCTTGTTCCGGAGGAGGAATTGTTGATTCAATGGAATGACGTAAAAAACCAAACGAATCGATTTGAATACTTAGCAAGAAAATTTAAAGTGAGTCTAATTGTCATTTATAGACGAGTACTAGATTTAAGATTCATCGATAGAGATCACTTTTTCAAGATTTATAATAACTACATGGGTAAAGAACTGAAAAATAGAGGAGTGGGAGGGGACTTTTATAATAATCAGAATTCTAGAATTGGTAAGTTATTTGCTTTAAATGTTCTCAGTTCTGCAATCCAAGGGCGAACAGATTTTAAAGAAGCCTATGATCTACTGGGCCTTTATGGGGGAACTTTCCAAG
>JAPORT010000128.1 GCA_026710085.1 Flavobacteriaceae bacterium
TTGGAAAAATCACATCAATCAAACCCCTCAAATCCCCTAATAACAACGATTTGATCACTTTTTGTTCGCATCATTTTATGTTTTCCATCTCCCCCCTATAAAAGGGCTATAGATTACATTTGGACTTTTTAAGGAGCGACTACTTAATTAAATTGTAGTGGTTTGGTATTTAACGATGTGTGTTACTTTGTCGTTCTATTCGTTTGTTTTTGATTCGCTTGATGAGAAAATAGGTGTGTGCAAAAACAATAAAAAGAATGCACAACCAGAATAGAATAAAGAATAATTGCCAAATAATTAAGGGTAAAAAATTCATCATATCAATTATCGTTTAGCAACTATTAATACTAGTTCTTCTCTCTCTACATCCTTGTGAGTACATTTTGGACTTTTATCTTCTCCTAGATAAATTATTATATTTCCACCTCCACCACCACCACAAGGAGATTCAACAACCCAGTTTGTATTTTGTTTATATACCGTGCCAACACCTTCCAAAAAAAGATTATAATTCAAAGCCCCACTAGTAGACATACTCGTTCCAGAGCTGTCTTGTTTCGATACTCCCCAATTCTATTGAGTGTAACTACAGACGTATAGCTAGAAAATTCCGTTACTTTTCCATGCTCAAACGTTGCTGATACATTAAAATTCATCCACGGAGATAGTGGTACTGAGCCATGATATTCTCCATGATTATCTGGACATCTGCCTCGATACCTTTTGTCGATAAACTTGTTATCCTCAGACGCATTCTTTTTCCAATCATTTAACTCTTTCTCTCTGTCATTAATGAAATCTTTGAGTTCATCAATACTGTTAAAAATAATTGCATTATCGTTAGAGACTAAAGGATTAATTGTTAATTCAGAGGTTCCGTTACTTGCAAGTTCTTTTGCATAATGTTCTATATCATAGACTATTTCCCTCCCTTTAATAAAGTCTGTTGTGTTTGTATCTTTACTGCAAGACATAATGAAGAATAAACAACTAACTATAGATTGTTGTTGGTGAAAGTTTAGCCATCATAAAAATTTATTCTTCTGCTGTGATGCTATGTTTGTATTGCTACCCAATTTTTAACAGTATGTTAAGTTATATTTAGGACTTAAAGATACATGATTGCGAGGTTTTTCTAACACCACTTTTATTTGACTTTGTCGATTGCATCATTCTTGGAATTTTTGATCTTAGTTTCTTCTACTATAAAACATGTTTTCACATCAAATAATTACATGTATTTTTTCACTTTTCTGATCGTCGTCGAACTCACCAGCAATCGACTCTGGATGTCTTGATAGGACTTTCCTTGATTTAACAAACGGAGGATTTTTTTGGTTTTGGGTTTGGATAAAAACGTTTCTCTGGTTTCTACCGTCCCGACTTGGCGTCCAAATGTTCCGCCTCGTTCTTTATAGGTTTGGATGCCTTGTCTGGTGCGTTCTAAAAGCGCTTTGCGTTCCATTTCATACAAACAACTCATCATCGTCAAGACCACTTTCCAATAGGGATTTTCTTCTCCATTGGCTTTTCTGGAATCCATCCCCAATTCTTGAATCACCACATTGACTTGATGTTCTTGGAGTGTTTCTAAGACGCCTAAGACATCTTTGGTGTTCCTTCCTAATCGACTCACTTCATCGGTGATCAATTGTGTGATCAATCCTTTTTTCACCCATTTCATTAATACCGATCCTTCGGGTCTTTCGGCAAAAGGAATGGTTCCTGAAACGCCTTGGTCAAAAAAGACGCGATCGTAAGATGTCTTGTCTAGATCAAAGCGTTTGCCCTCTTGGGTGAAGTGGCTGGTCCGGAGGTATTTTACTTTCATTGAAGATCATCAAATTAATTGAAAGAAAAGATAGGGTTTTAGATAGTATTTAACTACTTAAGGCACTTTCATTATTAGCGTACTATAAAATAATGTGACTATCCAAAGAAGCCGATCGTCGATAACAAGCATCGGTATTCCTTTTATAAGCTCTATCCATCTACTGAAAAAAGAATCCACGGGACCCTTTCACTGACCTTCATCATCGATGATTCTTGAGACCAATAAAAAAACCTCCCCATCGGGAGGTTTTCATAGCTTCAAAAAAAAGCCCCTTTTTAAGAAAATGTGTTATGATTAACCAATATAAAATCTTAATTTATTTTCAACTAAAAAGATAGTCCAAGGGGCTTTTATTCATGATTATAACCATTCAAGTCGGTTAAATTCCTTACCTCCTCTAGTTTGAGCTCCAACATCATCAGCCCCTGCTTTTGGCAAAGAGGATGCTCTCGGATTGGTCTCCGCAATGGGTAATTCTCTGCTAATAGGCCCCGTAGCCGTTCCTGCATACACATACGCTCCAGGCGTCGTTGCGATATCGGAGTCGGGTAAAATATAGTCTGTTGCCAAAGCACTATCAGTGCCACCTAAATCATCAGTGGGAACGCCAATGGTGCTCTCTTTTAGCCCAGCCACTTTGGAGGTCAACGTGATCTGGATCGTATTGGGATCGTTTTTGATGTTTTTATGGGTGAGGCCAACAGCGTCTCCAAAGCCTCCGCCAGCTTTGAAAAAGGCAACATTCTCCGCATTAGGCGCACTTGTCAGTTTTATCTTATTCTCTACTTTGACATTAATCTGGTTTTCCGAAATCTTTTGGGCATCATAGACACCGACAATAGCTGTATTAACACGCTCAGTGCCTTCTATTGATACTGCTTGTAGACTACTAATGCCAAAAGGGACATGATTCACCGCGTCAGTGGGACGGGGAGGATCATTCTCTGCAAGATCATTATCGTTAACGAAAGTAGGAAAAGGACGAATTAAAATATTTGCCAATTCTTCCAAACTAGCATAACCACGACTCGAGTTATCGCTGATATCGTCGAGACTCGAATTGCTATTAACATTTGCATTGAGGAAGGTTTTGGCCTTCTTTTCTGTCGCACTAAAGGCAACATCGGCTTTTAATGGATTATCATCATCAACCACTTGAAGAATGACTTCATGCGAATACACCCCGGTTCTCGTATTCCCGATGGTTAATTTAAGGGAACCCACAGGATCGTCGGTTAAATCATTATTTCCAGCAACTCTGGCAAGAGTTCCGTCTGTCTTAAATGTGAGACTTCCTTTCGGATGCCCCCCAGCTTCAGCGTTGACTTCAACGTTATTGGTATCGAAGGACTTTTTGATCTCTTCATCATTGATGGTCACCACATGGTTATTGACCGAACCACCAGCGATTAAATCAATAGGTACGTAAAAATCAGTAAGGTCACCATCATTATCATTAACACCGATTCGGAGATCTTCTGACGAACTAAGGTCGCTAATTGCTCCCGTATCCACCAAAAACACTCGTTTGGCCTTTCCTTTCTTACCCTCAATATTGGCCGTACCTTTTCGGAATAAAATCAAATGTTCATGATTCGCTTCGGTCGTTTTCAGTTCGACCGCCTCGGCGGTTTTATTTTGGCCTTTAAACGCATCCGTGCCATCAAAGGAAATGACGGCTCGCTTGGTGTCGGCGTGTTTTAAGACATCTTCTAAATCACTCAAACCCGTCTCGTCGACGATTTTTCCAGCACGATCCACCGATTTGTTGGCTTTTAAAATCTCTTGCGTGATTTCTTTGGCAATCAAATTGTTTTTATTGTCATTGGCATTA
>JAPORT010000010.1 GCA_026710085.1 Flavobacteriaceae bacterium
TAGGTGTCTTCCAAATAGTTTCCATCAGAATCAAAGGTGTATCGTACGGTGATGGTGGTACTTCCTGCTGCGGCAGCAGTCCCTTGACCTATGGTGGTGGTGCTGAACGTTATTCCAGAGTTACTATCGGTCCATACGGCAGAACCTGCAGGTTCTGCAATTTCCGTATCACTCGAATTGTAATGTTTGATGGTGAATTGACGCATTTGCCCAACGAAGAACAATCTTGTCAAATCCTCTTGAATGGTAATATAAGTACCATCATTGCGTAAGGAACTAGCAGAAACGATAATGTTTTCAGTGGCGGTGATGGTGCTTCCGCTAATAGTAGCACTGATCGTGATATCTGAGTTTCCAGCAGAAACACTAGTAATCACACCTGTCGATGCATCGATGGTTATTTTGGTGGTATCGGAAGACGTCCAAGTGAAGGTTGCACCTTGAGGCAAGTCGACTTTGGTTCCCGTATTGTCATAGTATTCAAAATTTAAATCGTGGGTTCCATTGGATGCTATGGTAGAACTGGCAGGTAAATCAACGATAACAAGTTTTGGATCAGTGAGTACTGTAAATTCATAAGCATCCTTTTCTTCTTCTCTACTATTTGTGCCAAATTCTTGAGTCTTAACCGTAATGGTGACCGTTCCTGGGCCGACCGCTGTAACTTCACCGGTCGATGAGTCAACAGTAGCAACGGTTTCATCACTTGAAGACCATATGAGCCCACCAGTGCCAGGGTAGTCAACCTTGTTTCCTGTAGCATTATAATATTCGGCAGCTAGCGGATGGGTCTGACCTTTTTTGAATCCTTCGGGGATATCTTCTGTGATTTGAACTAATGGTCCTTGAATGACTTTCAGTCGATAGGTAGCTTCCAGATAACTTCCATCTGAGTTAAAGATGTATCGAACAGTAATCGTTACGACTTTTGCACCAGCCGCAACACCCACACCTGAATTGCTTGAACTGAAAGTGATTCGATTGTTCGAAGTGGTCCATTCATAAGACCCCGCAGGTAAAGGAGTGATTTCGGCATTAGTCGAATCATAATATTTGATGCTGAATGTATGGGTTTGCCCAACCAAGAACGGGTCTGGCAAATCATCTAGGATTTCAATACGACTCCCATCGGTGCGTATAGAACCAGCCACGACCGAAATAGTGGCTTTAGTCGTTATAGGAGCCCCATCAATCGTCGTGCTTGCTGTGATATCGGCTTCTCCAATTCCAGTACCTGTAATGACCCCAGTTCCTGAAACCACACTGACTTTAGAAACGTCAGAAGAAGTCCAACTGACGGTTGCTCCTGGGGGTAAATTGACCTTGGTTCCCGAACTATTATAAAACTCAAAATTTAAATCATGAGAAGTGCTTAAAGTAATTGAAGAACTTGGGGGAAGATCAATGATTTTGAGCTCTGAGTCGGCAAGTACTGTAAAGGCATAGGTGTCACTCTGCCTTGGAGTACTTCCTTTTGTCCGAGCGACAACGGTGACGGTTCCTGGACCGACAGCTGTAAGTAAGCCACTATCTCTATTGATTGTAGCCACATCAGCATTTCGACTTGTCCAAGTCAAACCATCAGGATGGGTTACTTTTTGTCCAGATGAATTATAATAATCGGCCGTTAGGGTGTGGGTTTGTCCTTTTTTAAATCCTTCCGGAATATCTTCTACGATTCGAACGAGTGGACCTTGTAGAACTTCAATTTCGTAGGTGTCTTCAAGATAGTTTCCATCAGAATCAAAGGTGTATCGCACGGTAATGGTGATGGTCCCCGCTGTGGCAGCAGTCCCTTGACCTATCGTGGTGGTACTAAACGTCATTCCAGAGTTACTGGCAGTCCACTCAGCAGAACCTGCGGGTTGAGCAATTTCGGTATCACTCGAATCATAATGTTTGATGGCGAACATATGGGTTTGTCCAACGAAGAACAATTGAGGCAAATCTTCTTGAATTGTAATATAGCTACCATCATTGCGTAAGGAACCAGCAGAAACGGTGATGGTTTCAGTGGCGGTGATGGTGCTTCCATCAATAGTCGCACTAGCAGTGATGTCTGAAGTTCCTGCTGCCACACCCGTAATCACTCCTGTTGTTGCATCGATGGTGATTTTGGTCGTATCCGAAGAAGTCCAAGTGACGGTTGCCCCTTGGGGTAAATTCGCTTTCGTTCCGGTATTGTCATAGTATTCAAAATCTAAATCTTGCGTTCCATTGATAGTTATCGTTGAGTTAGTGGGTAAGTCGATCATTCTAAGTTCAGGTTCGATCGTTGGAGGATCCCCGCCTATAACTGTAATTTCATAGGTGTCATCAATTCGATTGTCTTTATTTTTCTCCTGCGTGGTGATGGTGATGACTGATGTTCCAGCACCAACAGCGGTCACTTCACCCGTACTATTATCGATGGTTGCGACACTTTTTGTTGCACTTTTCCAACGGATACCGTCTGGGGGATCTACTTTTGCTCCATTGGCATTCCAATAATTGTAGGTCAAAGTATGTTTCTGGGGGGGAGTAAAATTCGATGGGAGATTTTCTATGATTCGAATAGCCGGCCCTTGTTCGACGGTGATATCATAGGTATCAGTCAATACTTGAGAGTTGGAACTAATCGTGAATGTGACCGTGATAGTGGCATTACCTTTTCGTTCTGCTGTGACGTCTCCTGAATTATCTGAATTGGGTCTTGCATTTCTGTTTTTACTTGATTTCCAGACTGCAGTGCCACTCGGAGCTGTGATTTGGTTTCCATCTGAATCAAAGAAATGAACAGTAAATCGATGAGTTTGACCAACTAAAAAGGGATCGGGAAAATCATCTTCAATGATTTCAATTCGATGACCGTTACTCGGTACCGAATCACTGGATACAGTTAGGCTAAATTGATCCGAAATAATTTCACCTTCGATGACGGTACTGACAGAAATACTAGAAGTACCCAAGGCAACCCCTCGTACCACACCTGTTATTGGATTGATGTCTACTTTCGTGGTATCCGTCGAATTCCATACAACAATGAATCCACTTGGTGGCTCAACTTTTTGTCCTGAACTATTATAATATTCAAAATTTAAATCGTAAGTCTCATTGATATTGATTCTGGAATTATTGGGTTTGTTATGGATCACTAATCTTGGCTGAATGGAATCCGTTTGAACTTGAATGGTGTATGAAAAAGTCATGACGCCATTTTCGGGATGCTCTAGCGTCACTTTAATAGTTGCTGATCCAGATTTTAAAGCTGTGATTTCACCCGTGTTTGGATTCACTCTAATGATTTGACTATCTGAGCTTTCCCATGTAACTTCCCCTTGAGGTTGCGAGACTTTTTCGTCACGTTCGTTGAAATAGGCAAGCTCAAGTTGATGATTCTGAAGCGGCATGAATACACGAGGGATATTTTCGACAATCTCTACTCTTTGTTGTAATAAACGGGACACATTGATGGTCAATGTGTCTTCGTAAATCTGATCATTTATTTGGGTTGTAATGGAAATCTCCGCAGTTCCGAGACTCATCGCTTGTACTTCTCCACTGACTTCATTGATTTCAATAATCTTTTCATTGTCTGAAGACCACAAAACCAATCCCGTAGGTTGTGTCTGAACGCCTTCTTCATTGAAAAAACTGTAGTTTAGTTGAAACACATCACCTATAAAAAGTCGTTTTGGCATATCATGATCTACTTGAATAGCAGGCCCATTCATCACAGGAGGAGGATTGGGGGGATCTCCTGTTAAAACGTCAAATTCATGTTTCAAATCACCAAGCTGTAATCGAAGTTTTTTTTCATTTTCAATGGTCTCACTTAAAGACTCTTGAAGTTTTGGTAACAGATCAGCGAATGCTGATAATTTTTTAATTTCTTGGTTTAAGTCAGCAAGATCATTTTCTACTTTTTCAATCAGTTCATTAGTAACTTTTTCTTTACTTAACTGTTGTTCTAGTTGATTTATTTCGGCATCCAATCGCAATTTTTCTAAAGTATCTTCTGCTTTTTTAATTTGTTCTTCTAATTGAGAAATTTCATCAAGTTTTGATACGTGCTCTGATTCTAAATCTTCATATTGCTTTTTTTGGAGCATGTGCTCCTTCAAACCCGATTGAAATACAGCTATTTTTCTTTGAAGCTCTTGGAGTGCAGATTGAGATTGTTCGTTTTGATGGATGGTCTTGGTAACTTCATCGATCAATTTTTGGTTTTCTTGATGTTGCTTTAACTCTTCAGAATTGTTTTCGGTTTTTTCTTTCAATTCATCCAACTCAGTCAACAGCATCGAACGCTTGAGGTTATGGCTTTCTATTGCCGTTTGTAGTTGTTTTTCGACATCATTAATTTCATTTTGAAGAACTTCAGATGCTGACAACTCATCTTGATACTGTTTTTGTAATAAAGCATAAGATTCTTGAAGTGATGACAGTTTTTGCTTTAATTCTGTGTTTTCTGCTTTGAGTCGGTCTAATCTCAATTTACTTTGATTATACTCCATTTGAAGCAGAGATATCTGTGGCTTCAACGCATCAATGAGAGGATCTTTTTGACATGCTAGAATGATTGCAAAGATCATCAAGACAAAGCGACTCAATCTGGTGATATAACTTAATTTCATGCGTCTTTGACTGGATTAAACCAACATATTCTTTGAACAGGCCATCATGAAACAAAGGACACACCTTGTAACAATAGACATCATGAGTTGACCGTATGATTCATGAATTTGGGAACAGTTTCGATTCTAAGGTTAATTTATTGGTTTGAATTCTTATGATAACTCAGACTAAATGTACATAACACATTCATACCATCTCCCTCATGAATGGTTACAGTTATCCATTAGATTTGTTACACAACATGAATCTCGAACTGTTACAAGAGCTAGATTATCATTAATAGCAACCTAATTTAAAAGGTCTTTAGAGAAATTGAAAGTAACGACTATTGGAAATCAACCAATTGTTTGGCTTGAATCGAAAAGTCAGGTATCGAAAACGCGAATGACTCTTTCTGTAACGATAGTCCTTTAAAAAAGTTACCTTATAATCAGATTTTTTGAACCAAAGAAAAATTATATTTAATCAATCATTTTGCATGACTCGATTTCATCAAATTATTTGTTTCGTTTTGTTCACGTGTTGGTTTGGCCATGCACAACAAACGAATGCAGTTTCTGGAACCGTTTCTGACGATCAAGGGCTTCCTTTGATGGGGGTATCGGTCATCGAAGTAGGAACGAACAACGGAACAGTGACCGAATTTGATGGGACCTATACGATTGATGTTCAAAATGAAGGTGTCTTATCTTTTAGTTATCTAGGCTTTATATCTCAAGAATACAAAATCCTAGAAGCCCAATCGATTAATGTTGCTTTACAACCGGACCAGAGTGTTCTTGAAGAAGTGGTGGTGATCGGTTACGGGAGCGTGAGAAGAAAAGATTTGACAGGTTCTGTGGGGACGGCCGATTTAGAGGATATCAATACAGCTCCAGTGGGTTCCATCGATGGGGCGTTGGGTGGACGAGTTGCTGGACTATTGATCACATCGAGTCAAGGAAGGCCTGGAGCGAGTACGGATATTCGTATTCGAGGAACAGGATCGTTGACCCAGTCGAGTGCCCCGTTATTTGTCATTGATGGTTTTCCAGTTGAAGACTTTGATATCACATCAATCGATCAGTCAGACATCGAATCCCTACAAGTACTCAAGGGGCCATCTGCAGTGGCTATTTATGGAGCAAGAGGTGGTAATGGGGTCATCTTGATTAGCACCAAAAGTGGTGAAGTGGGTCAACTTAAAGTATCGTATAATAACTTTTTTGGATTTCAAGAAATCACCAAACGGGTTGATGTTTTATCGCCCTATGAATTTGTCGAACTCAAATACGAACAAAATCCGGGCAATGCCGCTCGTTATTACGGTCCTTTGGATTCATATCTCAAACCAAATGGTTCTTCCATCGATGGTATTGATTGGCAGAGTTTAGCTTTCAAACAAACCAATACTCAAAGCCATACGTTTTCAGTTAATGGTGGAGGAGAACAAACGAGATACAATCTATCCGCTTCGATCTACGATGGTGATGGTTTGCTAGCCAATAGCCAGTTCACTCGCACCTATCTCAAAATGAAACTCAATCAAAATTTGACGGATAAAATCAAGACGGGGTTGAACCTTTCATACACTACGGCATTGGTCTCTGGAATCAGTACCTCGAGTAATACTTTAAATCCCAATACGGGAGATGGAGGTGGAACATCTCAAAATTTCAACCTTTTGAGAAACATTGTTCAAGCCCGACCCACAGGGGGGCTCTTTATCACGAATGATGAATTCATTGACCTACCGGTCGATCCTGATCTCGAAGAAGGAGAGCAAGGGGCCAATTCGGTGAATCCTCTATTGAATGCCTTAACGCAAACGAGAGAAGATGAACGAAGAACATTGATTGTCAATGGTTTTGTTGAATATGAAATGATGGAAGGCCTCAAACTCAATATTAGAGCAGGTTTCAAGAGATTGGATCGAAAACGGAATTCTTTTGATAATGTTAATAGTGCTTTTGAGAGAAGAAATGGCATTACAAGGGCGATATTAACCAATAGCGAAAGCAACAACACATTGATTTCAACCACACTGACGTACAATAAAGCATTTTCTCAATGGAACATCACATCCATGGTTGGTTTTGATTACCAAGATCTGACCTCTTTGAGTAATTCGGTGGTGGCTTCTGGTTTTCCCGATTCCAATTTGGGGGTCAATAATTTGGGGTTATCAACCATTCCTTCCATTCCATCATCATCCAAAAGTCCAACCAATCGAATCAGTTCGATTTTTTCAAGAATCATTGTGAATGTGAATGAAAAATATCTCTTCACGGGAACACTTCGTCGAGATGGTTCTTCAAAATTTGGAGACAATCATATTTACGGAATCTTTCCCTCGGTTGCTGTCGCATGGCGGTTTTCTGAAGAAAAATTTTCAGAAAAAATCAAGATTATATCGGATGGAAAACTCCGCATGGAATATGGAGAGGTAGGTAATAACCGAATTCCAGCGTTGGTATCAAGGCAATCTTTGGGATCAACATCCTATGGTTTTGTCAATGGAATTTCTCCAGGCGTCTTTCCGACAAATCTATCCAATCCCGAAATCAAATGGGAAACGCAACGCCAAATCAATTTAGGGATGGATTTGGGATTATTTAAAAACAAACTAACGATTAATTTTGATCTGTATCGTAAGGAATCCGTTGATCTTCTTTTGCGTTCCCCAATACCAACATCGACAGGATTTACAGATGTTTTTCGAAACATAGGTGAAGTGAGAAATGAAGGCATCGAACTAGCCATTCAATCGGACATCATCACCAATAAAGGGAGACAATTTAATTGGACTTCTAATTTTAATATCAGTTTCAATCGTTCCAAAACATTGGCATTGGTTGAAGACGATACCTTATTGAGTAGTTCAAGATGGCGAGGTGGGAATCGCCCAGAATCGACCAATGATTTCATTACCATTGTCGGACAACCCATCACCTTGATTTATGGCTATTTGGACGATGGACTCTACACAGCAGAAGATTTTGATGAAGACGGTCAGCCTTTGGTCGATCTCTCTTTTGGCGATGAGCAAATAGGATTTCGAAAATATGCTGATTTAGATAATGATGGAAAGGTCGATGAAAATGATAAAGTGATTCTTGGCAATCCGAATCCTGACTTTTTTGGTGGATTGACCAACAAGTTCAGTTACAAAGGATTTGACTTGAATGTTTTTTTACAATGGACCTACGGAAATGAAATTTACAATGCCAGTAAAATTCTTTGGACAACCACTCAAGGAAATCGCAACTATCACAAAGATGTCACCAACCGCTGGCGACCCGACCAATCCGATGAAGAAAATGAAAGAGCAGCGTATCCTTCGATACAAGATAGCAATTCCCGGCAAGTCACCGATCGCTTTGTTGAAGACGGATCTTACATCCGACTCAAAACAGTATCCATGGGTTATAGCTTACCTTCTAAGGTTTTAAAAAAAATCGGCATATCCAAATTTCGTATTTATGTCTCGGGACATAATTTATGGACCCTCACCAATTATTCTGGATTTGATCCCGAAGTGAGCACCCATGGTTCCGGTTTAACGGCTGGTGTGGATTATGGTTCCTACCCTAGAGCAAGAACTTTTGTCACGGGCTTATCAATCACATTTTAAATGAACGAGGAACGGAATAAAATAAAGACAATAGCCGAAAGATGGGGTTATGAATCCAAACGTTTTCTGTTTGGGAATTCATATCCATATGTCAAACTCATAGGCATTGTCATTGGAACATCTATTTTGATGAGTCATTGTGAAGATTTTCTTGAAGAAGAAGCGTTCACTACATTTATCGGAGATTCATTTTTTGAAGATGTCGGCTCTGCGGAACTAGCTATGGTCGGAGTTTACAATACGCTTTCTTCAAATGATTTGTATGCCTCCAACTATGTCATTGCATTTCATACAGGAACTGATATTGACAGGTATTACCGGCAAGGCGTGGGCAACCCTAGTGATTTACTAGCCAATTACGAAATTCAAGAATTCAATAAAGATATCGGCAGAGCATGGGCGACATTGTATCAAGGCATTTCTAGAGCTAATATTGCCATCGATGGGATTACCAAACTTCGAGACCAAGCAGCAGATGAGGGGAGTCAAACGGTTCAGCAGTATAACCATTTTTTAGGTGATGTCTACTTCTTAAGAGCGTTTTTTTACTTCCAGTTGGTGAAGAATTGGGGCGATGTGCCTCTGCGTCTCACCCCCAATGTTTCTTTGGATGAGTTGGCCATTGAACGTTCGCCAAAAGAAGAAGTTTATCAACAAATAGAATCCGATATGCTTCAGGCCATTGAACTATTGCCATCTGCATCGAACGTGAGCAATAAAGGCCGTATTAATCAAGGAGCTGCTCAAGGAATTCTGACTCGAATTTATTTGCATTGGGCTGGAAATCCCATTCAAGATGAGACGAAATACATCAAAGCCGTCGAGCAAGCATGGGCTGTTGTCAATAGTGGAGAACACGCATTAAATCCAGTGGTTGAAAAACCTCCTATTGGAGCTCCTTTTGATCATGAATTCCCCGAAGTCTTTGCCAATTATTCTTATGGTAACTTCGACTTGAAAGAGAGTATGTGGGAAGTGCATTTTTCATTTGTGGGCAATAATGCACAAAATGGTAGTTCGATAGGAACTTGGTTTGGCGTGAAGCAACATACTAATTCATCCTACAAAAGAGGAACGCCAAGAAGATATCCATTACCAACGTTTTATGATTCATTTGAGGAAGGGGATTCCTTAAGAAGAGACTGGTCGATTTCACAATTCGAAATCAATGCACGCGATCAGTTTGTCCCCACTAATAATGAATTAGGCTATGGCGTAGGAAAATTCAGAAGATACCTCATTCCCTCCCCATCAACGACCAATAATGTGGATAAAATGAATTGGCCAGTGATTCGTTATGCAGACGTGCTCTTGATGTTAGCAGAGGGGATCGTTGAAGTATTGGACAATGGAGGCTCTCTGCCGAGTGGTGTGAGCTTGGATACAGCCTTAGAATCGATCAATCAAGTTAGAAGAAGAGCAAGAATAAAAAACCCACTGAGTCCCAATGATGAGATTGATTTATCAGGATTAGATATGGATCAGTTACGCACCCAAATTCGAAAAGAACGGGCCTGGGAATTATGTTTTGAAAATGTGCGAAGACCCGATTTAATTCGGTGGGGGACACTAGTTTCTACGGTGCGTGAAACAGGAGCTCAAATGCAAGAAAGGGGATATGATCTTCAAAGAATCTATCGTCCATCATTATTCATCAGCCCAATACATAACCAATTACCAATTCCTTTTGCCGAAGAAATATCTCAAAATCCTGCTGTTTTGAATACAGATCCAAGCAATAATGGGTATCGATAATCATATGGAAGTTTCATCAATGAACCACCTCATCAACATCATTGCAAGGAATGCTTGCCATTCGATTCGAAAGATGTTAATCGGCCTTTTGTGTTTGTATGGCATCATTAGTTGCTCTGAAGAAGAGGTGACGTATGACCGATTTTCTGAAGCTCCAGCTGCCTTAGGTTTTCGAATATCAGATATTGAAATTCAAGAAGGAACCGCATCGACGGTTATTGAAGTAGGAGTCTCCAAAAGAATTTTTCAAGATATTTCTTTTCAACTACTCATTTCCAGTAGTTCCAATGAAATATTGGTTACCGATGAAAACGGATCTTCGATAAACACCATGACGTTAGGCCCCAATAAAGAAACAGAAAAATTCATCATCACAGCAATGGATGATACGCAGTATACGGGGGATCGTCAAATTGATATTGGATTGAGTAATCTCAATGGGGAAGGGGTTTTTATTATTCAAGAATTGGTGAGTGCACAAGGACAGAGATTGCATCCTGCTCTTTCGGTATCGATTACTGATGATGAAACGCCCCCCATCAGCATTAATATGAAAAATAGTGCTGCTGAGATTCTAGAAGGGTCCGAAACCCCCCATGTTATCCAAGTCGTGTTGAGTGAAGCCATAACCAGCTCATCTTCTTTTGAGGTGACTCTCTCGGGTACGGCCATACCCAATGAAGATTATCGTTCATCGGCTGTCAATAGCGTCATCACGATAAATCTTGAAGAAGGAGAAACTAGCCGTGACATTGAAATTCAACCGATTGATAATGAATTAATCGATGGTGATAAAACGTTGCTTTTAACCATTACGAATGCAGGTAGTGGATTCATTATTGGCGCTGAAAATGTGCACACATTGACGATTGTTGATGATGATTCTGAAACGGCAACGGCGACCATTCAGTTGGTGGTGAGTAAAGATGCATGGTTTCGAGGAAAACCCGGTAGTAACCGAGCTGATGAAAACCAAGGAGAAGCAAACACACTGATTGCAAGTCAAGGAGATCGAGATGATGATAACCGACAATTTTATTTGCAATTCGATTTATCAAGTATCGATGTCTCCAAAGTGAGTTCAGCTATTGTTGAATTGACCGCAGAAAGAGACTGGACTACTGCAGAAACAGCCAATGGAGGAAAACCAACCACTCAGAGTGTTTTTAGAACAGCTGATAATTGGGAAGAATTGACGATTACAGCCAACAATCAACCTGAAATACTCAGTGAAGATCCTGTGGCCACATTCACATCAGATATTTTGGTAGGATCCGCGGATATAGAAAATCCGCCAATCCATCAATATGATGTGACTGCTGCGGTCAAACAAGAAAGTGATGGGGTGTTATCCTTGTTATTTACCACCGTTTTTACAAACTCGAGACGAATCACATATACTTCGAAAGAAGCAGAAGGTGATCGACAACCTAGATTGATATTGGAAATAAAACAATGATGGAACAGTTTCGATTCTTGATTTTATTGATTTCATTTAATGGCTTAGTCATCAAAAGTCCACTTTATGCTCAATCAACAACGGATTTCGAAAAGGTGGATTGCTTGAATGAAGAGATCATTTGTTTGGATAAAATCCAAAGGGTATTTGATTGGTCCAAACAGCATGCCTCCAAATTATACTTAGAGGTTGAAAGAACCAAGAAGTTTCCAAGATCAGTCGGCAAGGGACTCCGAGAAATTAGAGATTGGACCAGTGGTTTTTTGCCTGGTATTTATTGGTTGTTGTATGAATACAATGGGGATGATGATCTTCGTGAAAAAGCTGCCTTTTTAACGGCATTACTGGAAGAAGAAAAAAACAATACCGTCGATCATGATATTGGTTTTCGAATTTATAGCAGTTATGGAAGAGGATTTCATTTATTAAATGATTCAGAATACAAACAAGTGATTATCGATGCCGCTAATTCAGCGATTGAGCGTTACAATCCAAAAGTGAAAGCCATTCAATCATGGGAGTCCAATCTCAAGAGAGATTGGAAGTTTCCAGTGATTATTGATAACTTGATGAATTTAGAACTTTTGTTTGCAGCGACAGAAATCACAGGAGATTCAATTTATTATGATATTGCGGTACAACATGTTTATACCACAAAAAAATACCATTATCGTTCCGATTTTAGTACGTCTCATGTTGTTGATTTCGATCCGGAAACGGGTTTTTTTCGTAAACGAGATTGGAATAATGGACACAGTAACATCGATGAAACGACATGGAGTCGTGGACAGAGTTGGGGATTGTATGGATTTACTATGGCGTATCGCTTTACAGAAAATCAAGAGTTTTTAAAACAAGCTGAAAATATTGGTCAGTTTCTTTTGAATCATCCCAATATGCCCCAAGATTTCATCCCTTATTGGGATTATTCATATGATGGTCCATCTGACACAAGAGATAGCTCAGCAGCAGCCATTTTGGCCTCTGGACTACTAGAACTTTCTCAATATTCCCAAGATCATGGGGAATGGTTTTTTCAATCGGCTGTTAAGATTTTAAATAATTTGCAAACCGCTTCCTACATGGCAGAACCGAATACGAATCATCATTTTTTATTAAAAAGAGCAACCGGAAATTTCATGAGAAATTCGGAAATTGATGGTCCTTTGATTTATGCAGATTATTATTTTTTAGAAGCGATGATGCGTTATGCAAAGCAGACCAATCAATTTGATGCGAAAACACGTCACTTTTAGTTAAAATTGTCTATGATACGGTTATCATTTGGTGGTATGAAGATTCAGCGTCGGATTCTTTTCTGCGTTCTTTTAATGTTCGTGTCTTTAGACCATCATTTTGCTCAAACGAGAGATGCCATCGATGATATAGCCGATAAATACCAAACATGGATTCTGGGCAGTCCGAATATGAATTATAGCAATCGTTTTATTGAAACAAGGCATAATCGATTGATGGAACATATTGCAGATGCTGAAAAAGAATTTTCAGAACTATCCAATGTTATCGAACCCAGTCGCATGGCCCGAGTTCGAAATGATGTTTTATTGCCTTTGGTGTTGAGTTACCATTACAAGGGGCCCGATGATCGTCCCAATGCTGGCTATCAATCGGAAGAAGTGAAAGCAAACATTATCGAATTGTATGATCGATTGTATCAGAGTGGTTGGAATGCGGAAAATGATGATTTATTTAAAAATCCAACGGATGATAACTACCAAACCCATGGCATTTTAGGTCTTGGAAATACAGAATACAATGCTGCCATAGGCTATGCAACAGCTGTTTTTTTAAGCAGAAACCTTTTACCCGAGGATGTTTTAGAAAGAGAGATGGTCACGTTAAATCGACTATCAGCTCCTGCGGGTCCACAATTTGAAGTGCCCGTATTGTTTGATGTGAATGGATTGAATGCTGATTTAATCATCGGCATCTTACCGAGTCGACTATCGTATGTGTTGAGTTTGGAGCCAGGAGAGCAACGTACCAATGAAATGCGTTATTTACAACGAATAATTGATAAATCTCTTGCCATTGCTGATGGATTTGCCGATACGATTAAGTCTGATTTCACAGTCAATCATCATAAAGGTGTTTATTTATCGGCTTATGGCCCGAGGTCGATAGCTGCGGCATCTGTTTTAGCCTATATTTTAGACGGTTCACCATATCGTTTGAACGACACATCAACCGAAAACTTAATCAAAGCACTCTTGGCTGCAAGAATTTATTCGAACATGTATGACCATCATAAAGGCGCAGGTGGAAGAGCAGCACATACCGATGGCCCCATTATTCTAGTTCCTTTCTTTGCTCATTTAGCCCAACTTGATACGCCTTATCAATCAGAATTAAAAGGTGCCTTTGCTCGATATTGGAATCCATCCCATCCTGAGTTTTTTTCAAAATTTGTCAATCAGGTGGATGCCCGTAAAGAGTATATATCGACGATGGGACAAATGGAAGTGTCTGTTAATGAATTGGAATTAAATGTCGCAAGGGAACCAGCTCCTAATGGGCATTGGTATTTTCATTATGCGGGTATGTCCGTGCATCGAAGAGGAGAATGGGCTGCGTTATGGAAAGGACAAGGAAAATACCATTGGGATTATGAAGCCACAACTACCAAGCATTCATCTCCTGAAAATTTGTATGGCAAGCACTATACAGCAGGTGCCTTGATGATATTGAATGAAGGAAAACCTGCGATCACAGGCGTTAAAAGTGGCTTTCAAGGTCAGGGATGGGATTGGCGACGAATTCCTGGAACAACAGCTCTCAACACGACATATGACGGCATGATTTTCGATAACGAGTCACGACAATTTCCAGCTAATGTCTTTAATGGTGGTCTGAATTTGAATGATGATGGCCTTTCATCGATTGATTTTCGAGACCGATTGACATCAGTGAGAGCAAAAAAATCCTTTTTCTATTTTGATGAGTATATTGTGGCATTGGGTACGGGTATTGGCGCTGCCGAACAAGAAGAAGTACACACCACGCTCTATCAAACGGTTTTAGAAAAACCCACGGACCCCAATTTCTTAAATGATGTTCGATTGACAGGAATCGGTCAAACCGAAACTTTCAGCAATGAAGCTGTTTTTTTAACAGATGCTACGGGGAATGCCTATTACGTACCAAACCCAGAAAATCTGATCATGGAGCGAATCACACAAACCGCTCCCAATGATTCCGGTAAAAGGCAGTTGACGGGTAATTATGCTTCTGCAAGATTATTGCATGGATCTCGACCCATAAACGTAGCTTATGAATACTATATTCATGTGGATGGCGGAAAAAAAGGAGCACGAGATTTATCTGAAAATGTGGAGAATCTATTCACGATTCACTTGCAAAGCAATGATGCTCATATCGTGGAATACAAACCTAAATCCAGTGTAGGGTATGCTTTGATGACAGAAAATAAATCCACGGGCCAACTAGTCGACCAAACCGATGTCCCTGCTATGGTCATGACTACCGAAACGGATCAACCCGGTGTCATTCAAATTGCTGTCATGAATCCAGAAATTGGAAAAATTTTAAGACCTTTTACTTATGGAGATATCAACAATCGAGAAACCTGGCATGCAAAACCCACTGTTCAACCGGTTACGTTGACTTTGAAAGGGGAATGGAACTTGATCAATGGCAATGGGGTTGCTATTCTATCTTCTGATGAAAATACAACTCAAATTAAGTTTGATTGTATTGATGGTCAATCGATTCAGGCGACCCTAAAAACTGATGACATTGCATTGGAAGCAAAAGTCGAACCTCAAAGTGTTGGCATTTGTGATGAAGACTTCGTGGAGATCACCATCCAAGTTGTTGGGGTAGAAAGTGAGGCTGCGGTTGATTTCAATCTCATCAATCCACCATCTGGCATCGAACTCTCTTCGAATCAAAAGACCGATGCTGAATCCAATCAAGAATATCAATTAACCCTCTCAGGATTCGAAAGTTTAGAAGCAGGCACTTATGATATTGCTTTTTCAATTGAAAGTGGTGGAAATTCGACAATGCAAACAGTAAGCATTACCAAAACCCAAAAACTTTCCGTTCCCAAGTTGGTTCGTCCCGATGATGACCTTGAAAATGTCGAATTACAAACCAATTTGACATGGGAGGCTTCTGATGGAGCTAATGAATACACAGTAGAAATAAGCGACAGCTCAAGTTTTAGTACCTTAATCGTTGATCAAAAGACTTCAGAAACGAGCTTGACGACGACGAATCTCAATCATGAAACGCTCTATTATTGGAGAGTCAAAGCACTCAGTCAAGGAGATTGTCCTGATTCAGAATATTCTGAAATCAGAAGCTTTAAAACCGTCGAAGACATGTCGGATGACTCAGAGACCCAACCACCTCCTGGTCAAACGGATGATGATTCAAAAGATGGTCCTGGGAATACTGAAGATGAAGATCAAGATGGGATTGTTAATTCAGAGGATAATTGTCCTCAAATTCCAAACCCTAACCAACTCGATTCGGACAACAATGGTATAGGGAATTTATGTGATACGATATCATATCGAAACATTTCTATTTTGGTGAGTGATGTGAGTTGCATTGGAAAAAATAATGGAACGATTAAAGTCTCAGCCATTGCCATATCCAATTATTGGGTTTCTTTAAAAGGTATGGGCATTAATACCCAAAAATCATTTCATCAAACCGATGGTATTGAATTTAAACTGCTTCAAGCTGGAAATTATACCGTAAGCGTCGGGCCAAATCGAGAAAGTGCAAGAAGTTATGACATCACCATCAAAGAGCCTCCCAATCTATTAGTTCAAACGAAAATCAATAAAGCCAATCGAATGCTAGATTTAATCTTATCGGGATCCAACAAGTATTTTATAGAGATCAACGGAAAGATTAATGAAATCAATGACTTAGGCCATTATTCGATTCCTATCCAACAAGATATTGTTGATTTAAAAGTATCCACTCCTAATGATTGTCAAGGGACTTATCAAGAGCATCTCACTTTTGAAAATAAGGCGAAACTCTATCCCAATCCAGTCGAAAAATACCTGACTGTATCATTGCCAGAGTATACAGATGCTACCATGGAAATATTCAATGCATCTGGTCAAATGGTTTTCCAATCTGGATTATTTCCTCAAAGTATTGAACATCAGGTTGATGTGAGTCATTTGCCGACGGGAATCTATCTTGTTAACGTTCATTATGATGGTCAAAGCGAATCATTCAAAATTTTACGAAAATGAGGTTTTGGATTGCTTTTTTGGTGGTCATGTTATTGGTGTCATGCGAAGATGATTTAACGGGACTTCAGCCCAAGCGTTCTGGTTCCGTCAGCATTCCACCGATCACACCAACTCCTATTGAAGTTGCAACACCAAGCCCCTCCATTCCATTACTTGTGGCACCGGAAAACAATAACACATGCACGACTGAAGAGCCGATCGATGATCAAACCAGTCATGTTCGTTTTCAGTGGAGAGAATCCAATCATGCCAGTAACTACGAATTGAATGTTGAAGCCATTGGGACGGATCAAAACTTTAAAACAAGTCAAACCATCAATACCAATACAGCAACATTAGTTCTTGAGAGGGGATTGCCTTATTCTTGGTGGGTGATCTCCAAATCATCAAGCTCGCAAAAAACAGCAAAAAGTGATGTGTGGACTTTCTATTTAGAGAGTCATCCCAATGAGTCTCATGTCCCTTTTCCAGCAAGTCTCACATCTCCAGAAAATAATGCAGTCATCATTGCCGAACAAGACATTCAAGTAAACTTCCAGTGGGAAGGAAATGATTTAGATGATGACATTGTTTCCTTTGAATTTTTTATGGGCCCATCCAAAGATGAATTGACATCGATTGAAAGTGATTTAACAGTAACCCAGTTGGATTTGACGTTAGAAACAGATCAAGCATATTATTGGCAGATTCATACAAGAGATGCAACAGAACATGTTTCAACATCTGAAATATTCAGATTGGTCATCTCTAGCAATGAAAATAAAGAAACAGAATCTGATGCTTCCCAAACGGATGATGATTCGGACGCTTCCCAAACGGATGATGATTCGGAGACTTCCCAAACGGATGATGATTCGGAGACTTCCCAAACGGATGATGATTCAGATTCATCCGATGAAAACACAATGACTGTAACATTAGAGGTATTAGAAGACACTTGGATTATTGGAAGAAATGGATCAAGTAAGTCCAGTGAAGGCTTTGGCACGGCGAATACGCTTGTTTCTAGCACGGGAGCTGCAGATGATGACTTTAGAAGATTTTTGCTTAAATTTTCATTAGGCGATTTACAGGCTTCCACCATCAAAAAAGCAACGCTACATCTGACTGCGGATCGAGATTGGACTCGGGCAGAAACAGCTTTTGGGGGTCCAACAACCCAAACGGTATACCATGTTTTGGATGATAGCTGGGTGGAATCAGATTTAAATGCGAATGCCGAACCAAATTTTGATGCCAATCCAATAACGACATATACAGCCAGCTCGCTAGTTGGAAATGCCAAGGGGGTTTCCCCTCCAATCGTTCACCAATATGATATTACTAGTGTATTGACAAACGATACCGATGGAATCATCTCATTGAGAATCACAACAGTTGATACGGGAGGACAACGAATCACCTACTTTTCCAAGGATAGCCAAACGAATATTCCCAAACTTGTTTTAGAAGTCACGCAATGAATCGGTTGTTGATAAAAAAATAGTAAAAGTGTTTAAAGTTTAAACCCAATTGAAAGTGAAACGCCTCATCCTTCTCATCCTTCTATTGATCATTTCTTGTGCTGAAGATTATCAAGATGAATTTGACAATTTAAATACTCAAATAGCTGAACTAAAGAGTATTCAGTCCAATTTTTCAACAGTCATTAATTCCATTGAATCGGTCAAATCAGCAATCATCACACTTGAAACAAAACTTTCAGATCTAGAAAATAATACGGTTGTCATCCATTCGTTAATCAGCACTTTAACGGCCAATCAAAATCAAATCAGATCAACCCTCACCGATTTGGGTATTGAGGTAAAAAATTCCCAAACAACCATCAATCAGATCACAGAAGTCGTTGAAAAAACCGAAACAAATCAAATTGATGAAAACGTCTTAAAAGAATTAGAACAACGATTAACAAAAGCGATTGAAGAGCAAGATAGTGAGAAATTGATTGAGCAACTCAATATCATTAATCAAGAGCTAGAAACACTCAAAAAACAATTGGAATCCTTGGTGGAGACCCAAGCTGATTTTTATTCTGGTTCTCCAGAAATAAGCACCATCGGTAGTTTGAATTTTTTCCATACAATCAAAGCCAATTTGAAGTATGTCCAAGGAAACTTCACAATTCGTACTTCCGAAGAAATGGATACTCAAAAGCTCAATGAAATCATGTCATCGGTTCATTATGTTTCGGGTAATCTCATCATACACACACAAGATAAAGATAGCCCACCGGTGTTTTTTGACAATATCGAATCGGTTGATGAAAATATTTTAATCCATCAAGTAGGTGATGTTCATTTTCCAAAACTCACGAAGGTCAATAATTTAGTTATTTCAAATCAGTATGAAGTATCGATTCAATCAGTGGCCTTTCCTTTATTGGAAAATGTGAATTCATTTTCTACAGGTCCCTTGGGATCGGCGGTGCAACTTTTTTCGAATGGGAATCATCAAATTGAATTGGATCATTTGAATTCTTTGAATTTAGAGTCTTTAGTGAACTATCCAAATAGTTTGACGATCCAAACGGCTAGAGACAGTTCCATCAATTTAAAGAAATTACAATCCATCGAAACGAATGCAAGAACTCCTAGAAGAACCTTAAAAATACAAGGACCACAGTTGGTGGAACTCCATGCGTTTAAAAATGGAAAAATAGTTGAATTAGAAGATGTTCTTTCAGCCGAATTACCTGCTTTTGAAGGACATCTAAAAATTGCATCAGATGTTGAATCTGTTCAAGCCAAAATAAAAGAATTGACTATAGCAACGAATAATGATTTGAAGATACTTGAACTTGAATCAATCAATAACAAATTAGAACTGAATACGGATGGTTTTTCTGATTTAGAAGCGTTTAAGTTTGATGGTCTTGCTGAAGAAGTCAAACTCATCAACAATACGGATCTTAAATCAATCGATCTAAGAGGCGAAATCAAAATAGTCCACGTCATCAATTCTGATGTGGATGGAAACTTAAATCTCAATCATATCAATTTAGACAAGGGGAGAGACGGCGCGTTGAAAATCCTCAATAACCCAGACATCACGACTCTAAGGGTACCGAGTATTAATAATCTACAAGTATTAGAAATCCAAAGTAATGAGGAACTATCATCCATTGAGTTACCTGCTTTAACTTCGGCTCAAACCAAAGTAGGTATGGTCTCTATAAAAATCGGAGGGCTTGGCTCTGAAAATGATTTATCAGCAACTCAAATTAAAGAACTTGAAGATGATTCCGATGAAGAAAAAGATCCTCAAGGGGTTATCAGTTCTGATTCTGGGCTCACAGAACTCAGAAGTTATTTTCAATCGGCACTATCTAAAAACGGAGACATCAGTGTTTATTTTGACCGTGCAGATTCATTTCAAGAAGGAGAAGAAGATTCTATTCCGATCAATGAGATTACCAATGAGAATCAAAATCATTTGTTATTGATTCGAAGAATAGGTGATAAAGCATCTGATGGAGTTCAAGCTAAAAGGGGGTTTCTCATCACTCCAGAAAGTACCAATCCAACACTGACGATCAAAGCCAATGGCGTTGAAAAAACAATTCAACTATCTGATGGAGGATCAATTAGAAACTGGGCCGAACAAATCAAAGAAGATGAACAAGAATCAGTTTTCTTTTCGGTCAATGACGTCACCTTAGATGCTTTTGCTGGTGGAAGTCCCCAATCGACTATTTCTTCCGATTTGGATGACACTTCTTTAACACAAGCTAACATCACTGCCATTAGCAATACGAGTTCAGATGAAGCTCCTTATATCCGATTAACCATTGGAGAACCCTCTGAATCATATTCACGGACGCACACGCTATACTTGGACCCCACCAGACTTGATCGTGATTTTGAACCAGAAATCTTTTCAAAAAAAGTAACACATGCAAAAAGTTCCATAGAATTGACGACTTCGATCAATCAACGTCAAATTTTGGATAATCTGATCAGTGCCTTTCCTAATGCGACTAGAAATAGTGGAACGAGAGGTGGAGGAAATATTTCTCCAACGGATCCAGGTAACATCGATTTTAATATTGAACCAATTCAAAACACCTTTGATTATCTCATTTCAGCATATAACCAAAGTGACCGATTTGATGGAATACCCGTTGAAATAACAAGTAATATTCAATTTGGCACTTCTGATGTTGATCCCACAGGAGGACTTAAAAGTTTGAAAGCAACGAGAATGAAAGGTAATTCACTAGTGATTACATTAGAATCTAATATTTCTGGTGCGACTCAATCAGTGATTGGTCAACCTGCTTTTATTGTGAGTCGAAGTAGAATGCCGGATCCAGTTGATGAGTCTTCTGAAAATGTTGTTTTCATCACCCCTGGACAGTCAGCGGAACTTTATTCAAAAGGTCCGTATGGTGGAAGGCAATATTTAAGATCTCCCCTAAGAACAAGGACAGGAGTCGATTCGGAGTCAAATGATTCTGAATCATTTATAGTATACAAGTTAGATTGGATTGAGTGACGTCAAAGTAGAACTTGGTTGCATACAGATACTTCCATAATCTATGGTTGTTTGAAATGTTTCATTGATGTTCCTTTGGATGACATCTTTCAAGTTTGTTGCACAGTATCAAAAAATAACTTTATTTTGCACGCCTCAAGAGCAGAGTCAATGCCGATGTAGCTCAGCTGGCTAGAGCAGCTGATTTGTAATCAGCAGGTCGTGGGTTCGAGTCCCTCCATCGGCTCATTTGAAAATAAATCCCTGGGGAGATACTCAAGCGGTCAACGAGGACAGACTGTAAATCTGTTGTTTTTTAACTTCGTAGGTTCGAATCCTGCTCTCCCCACTACCAAAGATATCAATCAGCGAGAGTAGCTCAGTTGGTAGAGCATCAGCCTTCCAAGCTGAGGGCCGCGGGTTCGAATCCCGTCTCTCGCTCTCTTTTTTGTGAGAACTACTGTTGTTTTTTTGATTTGGACCGTTTCGTGCAACATCAAACCCCAAAGCCAGTTGTTTGACTAGAAAGGCTATCAAGGATCATTCAAGTGTTTCATGACAATTATGGAACGTAACGACATCCGAAACTTTTTGTTCGAAACGAAAGCAAGAGTGTTCGTCTGCAACTCCCGATACAAACCTGATTTGTAACCAAATTGATGATGCTGAAGCGATTGGAACATGGCGTTGTTTTTTTTGCAATTGCAAAAACTTAACTTTTTTTGAATGATTGGATCAAAACTTTATCAGGCACTCAGCGATTTAATGAAATCAATCAAGCGTTCCAATTTATTTATATTTAGATTTGCATTTAAAATGATTTTTAAATAAACTTTCATTTGAGAAGATTCTAAATGATAAACAACAAGACTTGTTTAAGTTATTTTTGGTTCATTGTCTGTGTTGTTTTGCTCATTAACAGTCGTTCCCTAGGTCAAATTCAAGGAATCGTCGTGGATGCTGAAACCAACCAGCCTCTGATGGGAGCAACAGTGAAACCAAATAAATTTCCTGATTTGAGTGCTATTACCGATATCGATGGAAAATTTGCTATTCAACTCAATGAAAGTCAAGAATTAATCATCTCATTCATTGGGTATAAAACCCAAACAGTACGAGTTGACTCAGACGCCATAGAGACCATTTTTCTTGAGCCAGATGCGATGGTCATGGATGCTGTCGTGGTGACGGCTCTAGGCATTTCAAGAGATGAAAAATCCTTGGGTTATGCGGTGCAGTCCATTGATCAACAAGTATTTGAAAATAACACATCGGTGAACGTCCTTGGTAAATTATCAGGATTGGTTGCGGGACTCAATATCAGTCCGAGTGGTGGAGGTCCAGCAGCATCGAATCGAGTATTGATACGAGGAAGCAGTTCATTGACGGGAAGTGATCAACCGCTATTTGTCATTGATGGATTTATTGTGAATAGTGAGCCTGGAGATAATCGAGCGACGCAAGATGGTGGTCTGGATTTTGGTGATCCGTTGAGCACAATCAATCCAGATGATATCGAATCGGTAACCGTTCTTAAAGGACCTGGTGCTACAGCTCTTTATGGTTCATTAGGGACCAATGGTGTGATTGTTATTGAAACCAAAAAGGGTCGAGAAGGAAAAGATTTAGCCATTCAAATAAGCAGCTCTATTTTATGGGAACAGCCCTATATTTTTCCAAAATTTCAAAATGAATTTGGGCGAGGTGCGCAAGGAGTCTTTACTCCATTGAATACCTTGAGTTTTGGCCCCCAATATGATGGACGCTCGATCACCAATTGGCTAGGAGAACAACAGAACTATCAATCGGTTGAAAATCAAATGAAATCATTTTTTCGTACGGGCATCAATCACAACCATAATTTGCAACTAACAGCGAGCGATGATAAAAATCAATTTCGTTTATCGGCTAGTTTGTATGATTTGTTAAGCATCATGCCTAACAGTGATTTAAACCGAAAAACAGCGAGCATCACTTATACACGAAAGTTTGACAAAAAATGGATCTTGACAACCAAAGTCAATTATTTCAATCAAAATGTGTTTAACCGACCGAATTTGGGAGGGTCTCCTGATAATCCCGTCAGGAACTTTTATATCATGCCCCGATCGGTTGTTTTGGATGATTTACAGCCATACATCAATGAAGAGGGAAAGGTCATTACTTGGGATGGTAAAACACAAGGATCTTTCAACCAAAATCCATATTGGGGAATCAATCTGAATACCAATTCAGATATTAGAGAACGTTTGATAGGGTATCTGAAACTCGATTTTGAAATTTTTCCTTGGCTCTATGGAAGTGGACGGGCAGGTTGGGATTACATATCTGATGAAAGAGAAAATAGAACGGCTGAAAATACAGTTTACAAAACCTCTCCCGTGGCTAGTTTCCGATATGGCATCAGCAATCGACTGATCTCTAATTATGATTTGTTATTAACAACCCAAAGAGAAATAGGCCCCATCGATTTTAATCTGACTTCTGGGATTAGTTCGATCGATACTCAGTTTGACAGTTTATCATCCAATGGTGACGATATGGTCAATCCAAACTTATGGGTGATTAATAATTTTAAGGAAATTGAATCTTCACAAGGCATCGCACAAAGACGCTTAAATTCCGTTTTCTCGACGCTTGATTTGGATTGGAAAAACCAACTCTATGCTAATTTCACATACAGAAATGATTGGAATTCGGTCCTTCCAAAAGAGAATCGAAGTTTTGCTTATTGGAGCTCCAATTTTAGTTGGATCGCCACAGAAACATTGTCACAACTCCCAGATTTTATTGATTTTTTAAAATTGAGAGCTTCGTATGCTAAAGTCGGAAATGCTAATAGTCTTTCAACAAGTGCACTCTTTTTTACATACACTCCATCAACGGGACATTTAGGGCAACCTTTTACTCGAGTCCCTCGAATTGGACCGAACTCTGAAATCAAACCCGAAAGCACCACAGCGATTGAATTGGGACTCGATTTACGATTATTTGGTGGACGAGCGAATATCGATTTTAGTTGGTATCGTAATGATTCGACCGATCAAATCTTCACAGCTCCTGTGGCGAGCACTACCGGTTTTGAAAATCAATGGATTAATTCAGGATCCATTCGTAATGAAGGATTCGAATTTGTTTTATCTGGAAAACCCATCGAAAAACCAGATGTTTCATGGTCTATCAACACGAATGCAGCTTTAAACACCAACGAAGTATTGGAATTGACAGAAGAATTACCTATTCTAATATTAGGAGGCAGTCGTGCGGGCATTAGTATTCAAGCCAGATCAGGGCAACGAAGTGATTTATTGGTTGGTTCAAGATATGAAAAGTCTGAATCAGGCCAATTCGTCATCGATGAATTTAATCTACCGGCCGCTGACATTGAAGAAGATGGTAATTCTGATTTTGTACTGGGGCAAGTCCAACCCGATTGGTTATTAGGCCTCAATAGCACTTTGAATTATAAAAAGATGTCGCTTTATGTTGCATTAGATGCACAATTTGGCGGGATTATTTATAGTTCATCTTATGCGGTAGGATCCGCCGTTGGTACGTTGGAACATACCATCGAAGGACGAAATGGTTGGTATCAATCGGAACAAGAAAGAACCACATTGGGATATCGACCTAATGAATGGATTCCGACCAATGGAGTCCGTGTTGAAGGAGTCGATGAGCAGGGAAATCCTGTTCAACATTATGTTAATCCCCAACGCTATTGGAGTCGGTTATCTGGTATCAATGAAGCGAATGTTTTTGATTCATCATTTGTTCGTTTGAGGGAATTGTCCGTTTCTTTTCAATTATCTAATACAATGAAAAAAATACTGCCATTGAACGATTTTAGAATCAGTGTTTTTGGAAGTAATCTTGCTTATTTATTGAGACATACCGAAGGTTTTGCACCTCAATCGTCATTATCATCGGGCAAAGCACAAGGGATTGAAAGTTTTGCATTTCCTGAACTCAGAAATGTTGGTGTTCGACTGAATATAGGGATATAGAAGAATCGAATGGCTTATTTTTTTTCATCCATGCAACATATCTTATTTGAGATTCCTTTGCTTTCCAAGCGTTTATCGATTGTTTGCATTCTAGGTATCTTCTTGACGTTTATCGGTTGTGATAAAAACTTTGATGAAATTAATTTTCCAAAAACAGGGGCTGTTACCACCGAACCCGATGGTTTGTTTACAGTGGCGACACAAAGAGGAAGTCTCACGTGGTATATGTATGATCGATTGCAACGAATCGTGGCCAACCAGTACATGCAATACAATACATTGGATGGTTCCGGATCGATCGATCATTACGAACCAAGTTATGGATTATTTTCAAATATATGGGATCGAATGTATGGAGATCAGACATGGGAAATAGCACCTTTATTTTATGCTCATCATGCTGTTGAAGTGAGTCAGCAACGAGAGAACCCACATAAAGAAGGCATTGCTCGAATTTGGAAATCTTTTTTATTCCAGAGAACAACGGATCTTTATGGTGACATTCCCTATTCAGAAGCTTTTGCAACATCATTGCCCCAGTTCGATACTCAAGAATCTATTTATCGAGATCTTGTGGATCAAATCAATAAGGGTAAAGAACTCATTCAAACTCCTGGGAATTTTCCTTCTTATGATTCAGCAGATCTTCTTTATCAGGGGAATCTCAATCAATGGGAAAAATTTGCTAATTCACTTTTGTTAAGAATAGCCTTACGATTGGTTTATGTGGCCCCAGAATTAACGCAATCGATTATCAATAGTATTCAAGACCAACCATTGATTGAAAATCATGACGATTCTAATCGATTGAATTGGGACCCCACCACATCCAATATTTATTTCCGAAATCCCATTTTGGTGACAGAAGTTTTCAATAATACACGCATGTCTCAAACGATCGTTGATTTTTTGGCAGAAAACAATGATCCAAGGTTGCCATTATTTGTGAAACCGGCTCGAACAGATGGGGCCTATCGGGGTTTAGCAAACGGACTCGACCCTAACGAGCAATCGGTATTTGACCAAGGCTATTTTGATCAGTTTAGTCGGGTAGGAGAAGCCTTTTTGAAAGATGATGGAGCAACCTATAATTTGCATTTTGCTGAAGTATCCTTTTTAAAAGCTGAGGCAGCTATGCGTGGGTATCTCAATGGAAATCCAGAAGTCTATTATTATCAAGGCATTAGGGCATCGATGAAAATGTATGGCGTCTCCGATGATCAAGCTATCGAGAGTTATATCAATCAATCTCAATTCAAGTACGATGAGTCCAAAGCATTAGAGCAAATCATTACCCAAAAATGGGTTTCTCTTTGCATGAATGGAGTGGAAGCTTGGTTTGAAAAACGTCGTACGGGATTTCCCATTTTAGCGCCTTTAGAATATGCTGGGACAATTAACGATGGACAATTTCCGAGAAGATTAACCTATAGCGATGCTGAAAGAAGACTTAATGGAGAAAATTTGGAAGAAGCTATTAGTCGCATGGGTGGGGATACCCAGCAAAATAGGGTCTGGTGGGACAAAAATTAAATTTTCATGATTAATTTTGAAAACTTAAAAACAAATCATTTCTAATAAATGAAAAAACATTTTAAATACTATAAATCTTTTGTATGATGATTAATTCAAAAAAAACTTTTGTATGGGTTTTTGCTTTTTTGTTGGCTTTTGCAGCTTGTGAAAAAGATGACCCAAAATCTGACGAAGCTTTCATTACGGGCTTCACTTTAGCCGGTGTAACAGCCACCGTTTCTGGAAGTTCGATTACACTGAGCGTTCCTTATGGCACCGATATCTCGAGTTTGAGCCCAACCATCTCGAATTCGTTGGCGTCAACCATCACCCCTGCGGCAGGAACAGCAAGAGACTTTGGTTCTCCAGTGACTTATACCGTGACGGCGGAGGATGGCAAAACCTCTAATTCGTATACGGTAACGGTGACCGTGTTAGATCCAGACTCCGTTGCTATTGCTAGCTTTAGTATTCCAGACGTTGATTCATCAATCGATGAATCAGCCAAGACCATCACCGTCAATGTCTTTGAAGGTACCGATGTCAGTGCACTAACGCCAAGCATCACCACGATACCAGCTGATGCTACTTTAAATCCGGGGGGGGGTACCAGCCTTGATTTGAACTCTTCTGTCACCATCACTGTTTCTGCTGGTTCCAAATCTGAAAGCTACACGGTTTCGGTCAACTTTTTATCCACAGGATTTGATGCTGAAAAT
>JAPORT010000003.1 GCA_026710085.1 Flavobacteriaceae bacterium
CAAAAACCTTCGCAGGATGTGGATTTTGGTTTTTAATTTTTTCTAAACGTAACAACTCCCTTTTATAGATTTTCCTTTTTTCAACTTTTGATTTTCCATGTTTTTTAACCTTCCATTTTATGTCTTCTAACATTCTATCTTCTGAGTAATGCAATCGCTTTTGATTCCCATTGTATGGAAATCCAGTACCTAATCCAAGAGATTGAAACATCCTAAAATTTATCAAACGCATCACAATTTACAAAAAACGGGGGGGGGTAGTAGTGAAGGGGTATGTCAAGTAATAATAAAAAAGGGGATTATATACTAAAGTGGCAAAGACTAAAATGAACTGACCATTAGGATAGTGGTATTCAATGTTAAAGGTTCAAGCCTAAAAAATATTAAAGAAATACATCATTTGAATCAAGCGATGATTGATTCATAACCAGCTGATTTATCAAAATAAAGAACGTATTCATGGGATTGGTTTAATAATCAATATTTCTTGGTGCTAAAGGATCGACGGAATGATTTGGTGCATCCGCATGAATGGCTGTTTTTAAACGGTTTAATAATTTTTGATAACTCGATGGCCTTTCTTTTTTCAATAACATGACATGTTGTTGCTTCCATAGGATACTTGGGTAACCTAACCAATCATAACGATTTAACCGATTCCCTTGTTTAAAATCCAATAAAAATTGTTTATCCTTTTCAGTCAAAGCGCTTAGTAGCGTATTCAACAGTTGTTCAAACGTTTCTTGATATTGTTTTTCTACTAAAGGACTTTCAAATAACCCGGCTATTTCTTTTCGGATGGGATTTCTTCGATGTTCTATTGGAATTAAAAAATGATTAGCTATAGAATTGTTGTTACTGAGTATGGCATAAAAAAACCCTTCTTTGATTTTTTCATTAAAGGACGTGTGTTGAAAAATTTGATGCACATCAAATAAATCTCGCACTAATTTTCGGGATAAAGCGGCCGAAAATTTACCACCAAAAACTTGTTCTTTAGGACAACATCGCATGTGAATATCTTTCTTGAAAAAAGCTTTGGCTTTGGGACTTAATGATAATACTTCTGGCTTTGAAATCGTGCCTCGCATTGAACGATTAGGTTCTATTTTAATGCGAGTCCCCTGTTGTTCGATGATGAGTTTGGATGATTTATATTTTTTTTGGATCCTGACATTCGGCATCTCTGTTTGTATTTCTTTGGCTATTTCAGTCAGGGCTTTATTGATTTGGTGGACGCCTTGTCCAAATGGTTCGTGTATCGGTAAGTAGGTTAAATCAATATCAATCGATAAACGAGGCATATTGAGGATAAAAAAATTTAATGCCGTACCTCCATGCAATGCAAAACATTCTTTTTTCAAAAAAAAAGGCATCATATCTAACAATAATGTTGATTGCTTGATAACTTCTTTTGAAAAGGACATCGGGATTAATAATCAAACCGTTCTTGTGGAAAATCGACTTCTTTCACGGAGTGGGGAATTAAGAGTCGATATTTTGGATCATAAACACCGCCTTCGTAAGGACTTGGTGACAACATCCCTTTTCCTAGTGGGATACGCGATACATCCAAATCATCAAACCAGGCGACTTCATTTTGTTCCGCAAAACTCAAAAAGAGCCTTTTGACTTTATAGGATTGACACTGCTCTAATAAAACTTGCATTAAATCCGTATCTATATCGTCTGGAAACACCAGACATTCGATGTTTTGATAGCACTCGGCCAAAGAGATCTTTTGAGGGGCTTGATGCAAACATTCAAGAGTCGCCCGTTCTACAGAGGAAAACCACATCCCGTTGGATTGATTTTCATGTGATACCAGGCCTAGATCAGGGGGTAGAAAATGGGTCCGATGATAGGCCTTATCACAAGGCCAATCCATATGTTGGAACCATGACGGAATAGTGGTATCTAATCGAGAAAAAAGCCATACTTCGGAAAGATGAGAATAGATGTAATGGGTTCTTTGGTGAAGGATTAAAGCGGTGAGTCCCCCGACATGAACGGGTTTGTTTTCTTGTTGTTGGATGACTGCAATAGCACTGAATAATCCCGGTTTTTGACGACCGACATACCAAGCTCCTCGACCGAATGGAGAGATGGTTTGTTTCTTTTTTTCTTTTTGTAATAACGCATTCGATAGACCATGGCGGTTCAAATAAGAAGTGGTAAATAAATTGTCGTTCGGATGATTCTTTAAAAAGGACTGTAATTTCAATTGGAATAGTTTACTAATCAACAAATATAATATAATTAATGAAATATGAACTTCACAAAAAAAAGTAGGGAGTTGTTTCTCTTGAATCCATGTTAGCCTTTGCCACTTCGGTATATAATTCGCATAAATTGACTGATCTTCTTGATTTTCATTCAATCTACGAAAATTTTATGTAATATAGTATATAGTAGTTCCCCTATTTATTAACCTTTTTAGATAATTTCAAACACGTTTCTCAAAGAATCAACCAATTAATTTCAGTCTAATACAAAAAAGATTTATTTAGGCTTAACAGGTTTAATAGGACAATTCATTTTTTTTGTTCAGCCCTCTTTCTTTAACGAATTTTGAAACAGTTAGTCTATGCACATTTAAAATTCTAGATATAGCACTATATGAAACTCTTTTATCTAGCAGTTCTTTAATTTGTTTCTCCTTTCCTGTTAATTTGGTTTTTGATGATTTACTACCTTTTGGCCTCCCAAGAATAACCCCTTCTGCTTTTTTCCGAGCTAATGCTTCTTTTGTTCTTTGTGAAATGAGATTTCTTTCGATTTCAGCTGAAAGTCCAAATGCAAATGCTAAAACTTTTGAATTGATGTCATTTCCTAATCGATAATTGTCTTTGATTGTCCATAACTGAACTTCATTTTTCATACACTGGTTAAGTACACCCATAATCATCAATAGATTTCTTCCTAATCGAGAGAGTTCAGTGCAAACCAATATATCATCTTTTTTCAGTCTTTTAAGAAGTCTACCAAGTTTACGATCTTCTATGTTTTTCGCTCCTGAAATAGTCTCTTTTATCCATCTGTCTACAACTAAAGTTTCTTCTTGGCAAAACCTATTAATTTCAAATCTTTGATTTTCAACAGTTTGTTTATCTGTGCTCACTCTTATGTAACCATAAACCATTTTATTACTTTTTTGTTATTTCAAGATATGTAAAATTAGATTCTACAAAAGTCATCTCCTATTTGGATTGAAATTACTAAGTAGATTTCGCATAATTTTTCAAAGACATCGTTGTTGTTCAATTATAGAAACTAGAATAGTCTTAAACTGACGCTTTTAATTGACCTATTTTACGCGGCAAAGACATCAGAAAGTATGGCTACAAGTTTGCTGATAAATACCTAATTAATACTCATAATGGAGTCAAGTCTTTAGGGATTAACCCTATAGATATAACGGATTATCCAATTGTAAAAGAACATTTAGATCAGTATTTTGATGCTTTAGTTAAAAGACAAGATCAAGGATTCACTCCATATAGCTTGAGGAATTGTTCATATATGGAGGATTTT
>JAPORT010000033.1 GCA_026710085.1 Flavobacteriaceae bacterium
GGTATTCTAACCACTTTTCGGCACTGCGTTCATCAGGAAATAATTCAAATAATTGGAATAAGGATAATGATTGACTCATGGAGTTGATTTTCAGTTAATTTACAAAAAATCCGTATAAATAAGTATGTAGTTCCCTTCAATTTATTAAATATGGTATCTTTAAAAAAATATTAAAAATCCCATAACATGCCCATCAATCGAGGATCTCATCCGATATTTCATGGTCGAAATCAAGAATTAGATGATTTTCAGTTTTTTTTAAACGAAATTGAAAAACAAAAAACTCGAACGTCTTTTCTCATTCAAGGATCACCTGGTGCAGGCAAAACAACCTTAGCCCAAAAGTGTAGTGATTTAGCTGAAAAACAAGGATGGCAAGTAGTGGTGATGAATATTCCAACATTACTCCATCTCAAAGAATTTCGCAAAGCCGTTGGTCGGGAACCTCGATGGAAATTTTGGAGAAAACGTCAAGTCAAGATACCATTAGTTTATGAAGGAACCTTCAGTTCTCTTCAAATCAATTTTGATTATCATACGTTTGTTAAAACATTGAATGCGATTCATTGTCCCACGATTCTTTATTTTGATGAAGCACAACGATTAGGAGATGCATCATTAACAACGGCACAAAAAAGGATTTTAAGCGATGTTTTAGATGAATTACATAATCAACGAAAAAATGCAAAACATCCGATTATTTTTTTAATGAATGGATTAGGGCGAACAGAAAAAATTTTAAAAGAATATGGTATTTCTCGTCCTGCTGATGAAGCTGTTATTTATTTAAAAGCCTTAGATCAACATTCCGAACGAAACATTATTCGAGATTATTTAGTCAAAGAAGCTCATGTTTCGATCAACGATCCCCAATTAAATCATTGGATTGATCAAATCAGTGAACAAACCCATGGTTGGCCATCCCATATCACCAGTTATGCGAATACTTTTATGAAGTATTTACAAAAACATGGGACATCCTTAAACCATGAAAAACTAAAAAATGTTTTAGCATTAGGCACTCAAAAACGGTATCATTATTACGATCAAAGATGTGAAGGAGTGGAACCTGAAGACAAAAAAAAGATCGCTTCATTTTTAGTCAAAAGACCACATCAAAACACTTTTACCCAAAAACAATTGACTTTTTTTCTTCAAAAAAGTCTTTCCAAAGAAAAAAGTCATCAGATTTTTGATCAGTTATTACGACATGGTTGCATTCATCGAATAACAGGAGGGGCATATCAAATAGCGATCCCTTCAATGAAAGATTGGTTATTAGAAACCTATTCGATCAAACCAACACCAACAATCAGTCAAAAAACACCTCAACGAAGTCATTCAAAAACCATCAAACCGTCACGATCCACTTCAAATTCTAAAAAGAAATCACCGAACGAGCTTGATGTTTCTCAAGGCCCATCGATCTAATCCTTTGCCCTATTGGTAAGGGAATTATATAATCCCATAAAAATGTGGGCATTATCTATGAAAAGGGAACTATATACTCTAATACAAAAATTCCGTGTAAATAAGTATGTAGCTCCCATTTCAATTAGCATTCAGATTCCAAAGGCAGATGCGTTGGGACAAGAACGATTAAAAATCGTATCTTATGATTTAATGGTTTTTCTGAATAACAGAAGAACCCATAGAAGAAATCCAGATTTTCTAATACATGATGGTGTATATCATGCTATTTCCAGAAGAACAATATCCCATGTGCTGAACTATGTATATCATAAGGCTAATAGATTGGAAAATTTTCAATACATTCTTACGTTTAACGAAGATGAGATTGATTTTAATGGGAAAAATAATGATCAAATCGAAAAGTTAAAATTTGACCTATCCGATTATATCATAGCCCAGCTTTCAGACGATCAAGAAAAAACTTTGTTTAAACGATTTTTCTAATGTTTAGATGACGAGTGTTTTTTTAACCATTTACTTTCATTGGATCGAAACGATTTTGTGAATCAAAACAGTCTGCTTCTTGTGTTATGACTCTTAATCGAGTAAAATAGTACAAGTGCACTATCATTAATCACTGATAAATCACTGTAAAACAAATGGTTATGTAGTTCTCTTCCTCTTTAATATCCTTGACAACCCAAATTACAGAACTGGCATTAAATCCTGAAGCATAAACTATCAGCTGACCTAGATGTTTTGTGTCTGTCGGTTCTAATTGATTTTCAATAATGATCGGTTTATCGGAATCAAATCTTTTTATCACAATATCAGCTTAAAAATCTCCCTGACTATTGTCTTCAGTTATGACTTCTTCGATACCTCTAGCATCCTCACCAAATTCTTCTAAGTGATAATTTAAGATTCTCTTCTTCAGCCAACCAAGGGGTAAAATCTCTAGCCTCATCTTTCCATATTGTTCTGATATCATTTTGTTTTTTTAGTTTTCCCAAATCTCGCATATCTATCGCGAATGAGTTCAATCTAGTTCCAGAATGAGACATCTATAACCAACTGATAATCCGTGATGAATTCATTCGGTTCATTCATCTGTCATCAGTACGGTCAACTGAAGATTATGAAACCTCAACGAAAATAAAGCTCTGCATTTGGTTTTTTTATTAAACAAATAAAATCCCATGACAACATAATGGTGTTAAAAGCCAAGATGAAACGTTTTATGTCAATTTGTCAGCAACTTTCAATTGGTATTTTATTTGAATGAACATCTCTAGTTAAATATTATACAATGGAAACCGCAACCAAAGGGAATATTAATGTTTCTGTCGAAAACATTTTTCCACTCATTAAAAAATTCCTCTACAGTGATCATGAAATCTTTTTGAGAGAACTTGTATCAAATGCAACTGATGCAACCACCAAATTAAAGCATCTATCAAGCATTGGTAAAATAAAAGAAGAACTCGGAGATTTAAGAATTGAAATCAAAGTTGATAAAGAGAATAAAAAAATCCATGTCATTGATTCAGGCATAGGAATGACCAAAGAAGAAGTAGAAAAATACATTAATGAAATTGCTTTTTCAGGAGCCGAAGAATTTATTGCTGCCTACAACGAATCGGATGACAAAAAAACGAAAACCAATGGAATCATCGGTCATTTTGGCCTTGGGTTCTATTCTTCTTTTCTAGTCGCCCACAAAGTCGAAATCATTACCCAATCCTTTCAAAAGAATCAACCTACAGTTCATTGGACTTGCGAAGGCTCTCCAGCCTATGATTTGGTTGAAACCACTAAGAGATCCCGTGGTACCGAAGTCATTTTGCATATTTCTGACGATTCTAAAGAATTTTTGGATGACATTAAAATCGAAGGACTATTGAATAAATATAGCAAATTTGTCGCTACGCCCATTCAATTCGGCACGCGCACAGAAACGCTTCCTTTACCTAAGGATGCCCCAAAAGATGCTAAACCAGAAACAAAAGAAGTTGATAAAATCATCAACAATACAACTCCAGCTTGGACTAAATCGCCTCGATCATTAAAAGAAGAGGACTACAAATCATTCTATAGAGAATTATACCCAACCCAATTTGAAGAACCTCTTTTTCATATTCACCTCAATGTCGATCATCCATTCAAGTTGACCGGAATCCTTTATTTTCCTAAACTCAGAAATGACTTAAGTGTTCAAAAAGATAAAATTCAATTATATCAAAATCAAGTCTTTGTTACCGATAATGTGGAAGGTATTGTTCCTGAATTTTTGACCTTGCTTCGAGGGGTCATTGACTCCCCCGATATTCCGCTGAATGTTTCAAGAAGTTATCTACAAGCTGATGGTGCTGTCAAAAAAATAAGTGGCCACATCACTTCAAAAGTTGCTGCGAAACTTCAATCTCTTTTCAAAAAAGACCGAAAAGGATTTGAAGAAAAATGGAATGGTATCAAAGTCATTATAGAATATGGTATGCTCAGTGATGAAAGTTTTTATAAAAAAGCAGAAAAGTTTGCTTTATATCCTACTACGGATGGTGACTTTTTAACTTATACTGAACTTGAAGAAAAAATCAAAACGAACCAAACCGATAAAGATGGTAAGCTAGTCATTTTATATGCTTCCGATAAGGAAGAACAACACATCTATATTGAAAATGCTAGAGAAAAGGGATATACCGTATTGCTTTTTAATTCTCCAATCTACGGTCATTTATTGCAGAAAATAGAAACCAATAGAGATAAAGTGAGTTTTTCAAGAGTCGATAGCGACTCATTAGAAAATTTGATTAAAACGGATGATAAAGCCATATCAAAACTCGATGACAAACAACAAGAAAAATTAAAAGAAATTGTCAAGAGTGTCATCAAAGAGCCATACATCGTTCAACTAGAAGCTCTTGATAGTCAAGAACTGCCATTTGTGATCACGCAACCTGAATTCATGAGACGTTGGCAAGAAATGCAATCTGTAACCGGAACTGGTTTTGGTGGTGGGATGCCTCCTTCTTACAATGTGATTGTCAATACCAATCATGATTTGGTCGTGCAAATTTTTAATACCAAACACAAAGCAAAAAAGACAAGACTGATCAACCAAGCTTTTGACTTTTCAAGACTTTCTCAAAATTTGTTAAAAGGAGAAGAATTAACCCATTTCATTAAACGAAGTATCCAACTAATTCAGTTAGATAATAAACCAAAGGTTACTAAGGAAAAGATAGACTCGAATATAAAATCAGCCCAAACGAAACAAAAGAAAGAAGCTCCTAACAAAAAGAGCAATTAAAAAAGAATAGGTTTCAGTTAGAATACTTTAACTTTCGCAAGTTTTGTTGAGTCTTGTTGCAGTTTGTTGAACTTTGTTGTAGTCTGTTGCGCCTTGTGTTCATTGCATTGGTTGTTGTTTGCCAAACAGCCCATGGTCAAAAGGAACTCCCCCACCTTCTAATCAAGTCCATCGATCAAGAAATCGTTATTGATGGACTCGATAATGAGACTGTTTGGAAAGAGGCCCGTATTGGAGGTGATTTCTGGCAAACGTTTCCAACAGACACACTAAAAGCCGTTGAAAAAACTCAATTTCGATTGCTTTCCGATGATAAGCATCTTTATGTTTATGTTGAAGCGTATGGTTCTCAAACTGATCTTAAGATACGTTCCTTAAAACGAGATTTTTCAGGTCGAGGTGTTGATAATGTCACTTTAATGTTAGACCCTTTTTCTGATTCAACCAACGGAATCTTTATTGGATCCAATCCCTATTCCGTTCAAAGAGAAGGCCAAATTTCAAATGGTGGTCAATCTGGTTTAGATTTAAAATATAGTTGGGATATTATTTGGGAGGTTCAATCGACCATTTCTGATGACAAATACTCCGTAGAATTTAAAATTCCACTATCACAAATCAAATACCCTGAAAACACTTCCACATGGCGATTTAATTTATATCGATTCAATACAATAACCAATGAATGGACCACTTGGACACCCATCCCCCAAGAGTTTTTTCCTATCAATATGGCATTTATGGGAACTATTGAATTTGAAAAACCTTTTGCAAAGTCCAATCCACCTATTTACGTTATTCCTTTTGTCAATGGAATTTCTTCTAACGATTTCACCTTGGATGAGGCTGAAAATCAAGTCAGTCAAGATTTGAGTTTTGGTCTTGATGGAAAAATTTCTATCACCAATGGCTTAAATCTAGATCTAACCATTAACCCGGATTTTTCGCAAGTTGAAGTTGATGATGAAATTGTCAACCTGACTCGTTTTGAGGTTTCATTGCCTGAAAAAAGACAGTTTTTTATACAAAACGAAGATTTATTTTCTGATTATGGTAATCTCATGGATTCGAGACCTTTTTTTTCAAGGAGGATTGGTATTGCGGAAGATAAAAACGGAGATAACATTGAAAATCCCATCATAGGTGGTTTTAGACTCAATGGTAGCTTAAATTCTTCAACCCGATTGGGTTTGCTCAGTGTTCAAACAAGCGAGGACATTAAAAATGAAATTCCTTCAAACAACAATACGGTATTTGTCCTACAAAAACAAGTTTTTAGCAGATCCAATTTGTCTGTGCTATTCATCAATAGAGAGACCTTTAAGGATTATGAATTTATATCACAACAAGATCGTTATAATCGAATTTTAGGTCTTGATTACAAATTGGCTTCATCCGATAATTCTTGGACAGGAGATTTCTTTTTCCATCAGTCATTTGCTCATCAAAATGACCATGATAACGCTAGTTTTGGAGCTCGATTGAATCGGCAAACTAGAAATTGGAGTTATCGCTTAGCTGGTGTGTATGTTGGGGAAGATTATCGTGCTGATTTAGGATTTGTTCGTCGAACTGGAGTCTATCGATTTTTTCCTGATTTGGGGTACACTTTTTATCCAAAAAAAAGTTCCATTAATTCTATTTCACTCGAACAAAACTTATTTTTTACCTATCAAAAAGACAACGGTAGTTTTCGGTCTGGGGATCGAAATTATTTAACACAACTTGAATTTGATTTCAATAATACTTCTTCGATAGAAGTGGAATACTGGAATCGATACACTTATTTATTTGAGCCTTTTGATCCTACTGGAAATGACAATACGGAACTACCCGCTTTTAAGGATTACTACTACAGTTATATCAGCTTGGAGTATGCATCTGATTTGAGTCGAAAATTTTTTTACGAAGTAGAAACCGAATTAGGCCAATTTTATAATGGTCATAAGTACTCCTTTGAAAGTGAATTTAGATTAAGAGTACAACCAAAATTTATATCTAGTTTGGTTTTTAATATCGATCACATTGACTTACCCGATCCTTATCCAACGGAAACGATTTCTCTAGTTAGTTCCAAATTTGAATTTACTTTTAGTCGAAATCTGTTTTGGTCTACTTTCATTCAATACAACTCTCAAGGAAAAGATTTTGGCATCAATTCTCGCTTACAATGGCGTTTTGCTCCACTTTCCGATCTCTACATTGTTTATAATGATAGTTACAAAAACAATGGTTTTTTTGATAACACCCCGCAACTGAGAAGCATCAATTTTAAATTGACTTATTGGTTAAGTATTTGATATGAATTATCGATTCTTAGCGATTCTGATTTCACTTGCTTTCAGTATTCCTTTGAATTCTTGTGTGTCTCGTCAAGAACCTTTAACAGAAAATACCATGACAGTCCGTGGAACCGTTGAAGGACTGAGAGTAGGGACTCTTTTTCTTCAAAAAGTTGAAGATTCAGAAATCGTCTCTATCGATTCTTTGATGATTTCAGGCAATCCAGATTTCGAATTCATCCATCAGATAGAACAACCAGAAATTTTCTATTTATACCTTCAAAAAAAAGATGGCGATACCTTAAATGATGTCATCACTTTTTTTGGTGAACCCGGAATGATTGATATTCAAACGCAATTGAGCACATTTGAAAGTAGTGCCATCATCACAGGCTCTGAAAATCAAAATTTACTTCAAGATTTTTTTTCTTACCAGCGAAGATTTCAAAATCAAAATTTAGACTTGCTTGAAGATTATTTGAATGCTCAAAAAAGCAAAAATTTAATATTGGCTGATTCATTACAACAAGCCATTGATCAACTTTTGACTCGAAGGTATCTTTTCTCAATCAATTATGCCATTCAAAATGCAGACAAGTTTATGGCCCCATACATCATTTTGACTCATGCATCAGAGGTTCAAACTCATTGGTTGGATTCCATTTCCAATACTTTATCTAATGAAGTTCGGGAATCCATTTATGGCCGTGAATTAATGAAATTTATAGAAAACCGTAAATCAAAAGAAAATTAAAATCAACCCTAGAAATACTTTGTAACCATGTTCAACCATCTAGTGTAAGATAAATATGATTTGGTCATTATTAATCAACCCGAAGATGATCTCGACAATCAAACAATCTACTTAAACGCAATAAAATTAATCGGCAAGTTTAAAAGTAATACTTCTAAGGGAGGGGGAGCAAAAATAGGGCGCATTCTAAAGTAGAGATTGATAAACTATATTGCTCGAACTGGTAAAAGTCCTCAAATCCTTGTTTTTACTGGGATTCAGAGGTCCAACCACTTGTCTGAAATTTCAAGAGTCTCTTTTTTCAACTCAATGACAGAAATCATTGATTATCAATGGGTTTTATTGAAATCTCTGTTTTCATTGATTAAAACGGTGCAATGGTTCCATGCGTAAAGGGGTATTGGATGCCTCTATTTTTGAATCCTTAGACGTGGCTCGAGAAATCATGAGACAATGGTTATGGTAGTATAACAACCTACGTCCGCATGCTGGTCTTAAAAATCAGATGCCTGTGGCATTTTTGAGTCATCGTGGGAAATCTAGATTTCCCACGATGACTATAGATCATAAAGGAAAGACTATATTTTAAAGTGCTTCGATTTAGGAGGATAGCACATACTCGATTTATGTTTGTCACCCATAATGCAACTATTCCTCTATTTGGTGATGCGGAGCAAGTTTCGTTTGTAACTATTCAAATAAAAAAGTACTTGCTGACTTTGGGAGTATTGATTGTAACAATATTGAGGAAAGTATTGTGAATATCATGGAAGGAGGAGTTGAAGCTTTTGAAAAACGCAAACATCTATATAACAAATGGAGATTGAAGAACTACAAGTAATTATTGACAATGGTGAAGATTCCGCTCATCAATTCAAAAGTGATGTTAAACACCCTCAACACATTGCTCAAGAGATGGTTGCGTATAGTAATTCCGAAGGTGGAGAAATTATTATCGGCGTCACTGATTTCGGAGATTTAGCTGGTTTGACTTCAAAAAATGTTAGGGAAATAAATCAACATATTTTCAAGGCTGCATCTCAACATGTAAAACCACCAATTATTGTGCATACTCAGAATTTTACTTTATCTGATGGTAAGGTGGTATTGGTTACAATTGATGAAGGATCCGATAAGCCTTACTTAGACAATAAAGGTGATATGTATGTTAAATCTGGTGCTGATAAGCGAAAAATCATCGCTCGTGAAGAAATGTTACGAATGCTTCAAAAAATGGGGCAAACTGACTCCACTCCAGTTGATGGAACTTCTGTAGTTGATATTGACAAAGAGTTTTTTGATGCGTTTTTTGAAAAAGAATATGGAAAAAAAATTAAAGACGAAGGTGTTTCATTTGTCCAGCTGCTAGAAAACATGAAACTTTCCAAAGATGGAGTTTTAAATTATTGTGGCATCTTATTTTTTGCCAAGAGACCTCAGTTCTGGTTTCCCGTTTTTATTGCAAAGGCTGTATGTTTTCCTGGTAAAAATATTGAGGATTTACATTACATAGAGAGTCGAGACATTCATGGAAAACTTTCCATAATCTTTCAGAATCTATTGGGTTTTGTGCTTAAAAACATCAAGTATATTCAAAATAATCAAGGGATTAATTCCACCGGTGAACCAGAGATACCAAAAGTTGTCTTTGAGGAATTAATTGCAAATGCGCTCATTCACCGAGATTATTTCATTTCAGATTCCATAAAAGTATTTATTTTTTCTAATCGTATTGAAATTATTAATCCAGGACATCTCCCCAATAAGTTATCCGTCGAAAACATCAAATTGGGCATCTCCAATTTACGTAATCCAATTATCGCTACATTCGCCAATAAACTTTTGCCATTTCGAGGGTATGGAAGTGGCATCCTACGTGCCCTAAGAGCTTATCCCTATATCAAATTCGTTGATGATCGAGATAGAAACATTTTTAAAGTGATCATTAAGCGTCAAAACCTTTCATAAATACTATAAAAATCAAAGTTTAGTTCAAAACTATCATTCCGAAATTTTACTATTTTTTAATATGCGTTCCAAAGAATATTCCTTTGGCATCTTATCACGTCGCTTTTGAATTTGTAGATCAAAAAACTTGACATGATAAGTTATTTCAATTTTTAAAGCATTGGATGTCTGAGTTTTTACCCCCTTATTGGGATAGTTATTGACCCAATTGAAGTTATCTGTATCTCTTATTTTTATGTTAAATCAGGGCTTGAAAAAAGACCGTTAGGAGATTTTTGATGACGTACCGCAAGGAGATGATGAAAGACTAGTGAATGAACTTGGGGTTATAAATCTATGGATTTTAAAATTTAATTTTATTTTTCATAACCTGATAAAACTGAGGAAAAATAAGGCGCATCCAAACGGTAAAATCATGTGGAGATGCGAGTAATTCGTTTTCGACGACCTTTAACGGCATCCATTTCCATTGGGATACCTCAAGGGGATTTATTTTGGGATTCTTATCTGAGACCCCATAATAAACATGATCTAATTCATGTTCTATCAATCCATTTCCTACTTCTTGATGATAGATAAAATGAAATAAATATTCTAATGGAGTATCGAGTCCCATTTCTTCTTTTAATCTTCTGTTGCCAGCATCGATAACCAATTCATCGACATAGGGATGGCTACAGCAAGTATTGGTCCAAAGATTAGGAGAATGATATTTTGATGCGGAGCGGCGTTGCAACAATAATTCATTTTTAGAATTTAAAATAAATACCGAAAAAGCTCGATGCAAAGCTCCTTTTTGATGTGCCTCAAGTTTTGGCATTTTTCCTATTGGTCGATCTTTTTGATCCACCAATACCACAAACTGATGATCAAGATGACTCATACAGACCAATCCATAAATAATGCGATACTGATTGCCAAAGTTATAATGATTCACTTGGTTTTTCGTTTTCTCTAAGAGTTCTTTTCATCATTCAAGAAGCATCCGACAGGGACAACAATATTTTAATTTTGCATCATTTTATGGAAGTTTTAGAAAAAGAAATCCTCAAAAGAAGAACCTTTGGAATCATCTCTCATCCAGATGCTGGAAAAACCACACTAACAGAAAAACTATTACTCTTTGGAGGTGCCATCCACCAAGCTGGAGCAGTCAAATCAAACAAGATTCGAAAAGGAGCCACTTCGGATTTTATGGAAATCGAAAGACAACGTGGTATTTCTGTTGCTACATCCGTTCTAGCTTTTCATTACAACGAAAAAAAAATCAATATTTTAGATACTCCAGGTCATAAAGATTTCGCAGAAGATACCTATCGGACATTAACCGCTGTTGATAGCGTGATTGTGGTGATTGATGGAGCTAAAGGAGTCGAGGAGCAAACGAAAAAACTCGTCGAAGTATGCCGCATGAGAAGCATACCCATGATTGTTTTTATCAATAAAATGGACCGTAATGCTCTTGATTCTTTTGATTTATTCGATCAGTTAGAAGAACATTTGAAACTCCATCCTGTTCCTATCACCTTTCCGATTGGGGATGGTCTTGATTTTAAGGGAATCTACCATATCTCAAATGATACAATAATGCTTTTTTCTTCTGATGATAAGCAACATCTGCCAACTTATGAATTAATAGAACATCTAGATTCACCACAGGTCATTGCTGCTATTGGAGCTCAACATTCCAAGGATCTTCATGAACATACTGAGGTTGTTAAAGAATTATACCCCATGTTCGAGATTTCAAAATACTTAAGTGGAGAAATTCATCCCATCATGTTTGGTTCCGCCTTAAAAAATTTTGGAGTGAAAGAACTATTGGATACATTGATTGAAATAGCCCCTCATCCAAAACCTCAACACTCGGAGAATCGTGAAGTGCAACCCACCGAAAAAAACTTTAGTGGATTTGTTTTTAAAATTCATGCTAATATGGATCCAAAACATAGAGATCGATTGGCTTTTTTAAAAATTGTTTCGGGCACATTTAGACGTAACACACCCTATCATCATGTTCGTTTGAATAAAAAATTAAAATTTTCGTCGCCGAATGCTTTTTTTGCTGAAAAAAGAAAAATAGTGGAAACGTCCTATCCAGGTGATATTATAGGTTTGCATGATACGGGAAACTTTAAAATTGGTGATAGCCTCACGGATGGTGAAAAATTAGTGTTTAAAGGGATCCCTAGCTTTTCTCCAGAACATTTCAGATACATCATCAATCAAAATCCATTGAAAACAAAACAACTCAACAAAGGAATCGATCAGCTGATGGATGAGGGAGTGGCTCAATTATTTACACTCCAAATCAATGGGCGTCAAATCATTGGAACGGTTGGCATCTTGCAATTTGAAGTGATACAATACAGGCTTTTACATGAGTATGGAGCCGAATGCTCTTATGAAATGTTACCAGTTTACAAAGCTTGTTGGATTGATCAAAACAGTCAATCTGAAGACTTAATGGCGTTTTTGAAATTAAAACAGAAGTTTTTAGCGTTTGACAAGAACAATCAATTGGTTTTTTTAGCTGATTCCAAATTTACTTTATCACATACACAGCAAAAATTTCCCAAGGTTAAATTCCATTTTCAATCTGAGTTTGATGCTGACTAATACCAAAGTCATTTGCTACCTTCATCTCAAAACTGGTTTCTTGCTCTCATAACGATGGAGAACTTTAAGACAGAAATGGATTTACACAAACAGAAAATCACTTGCTCAAATCAAGCCTCTCCTTTGAGTCCAAGATTTAATGGAATATCTATAGGTTCTTTGCTTTTAATTTCGCCAAATGCACTTTGATACTTTCGAATATTTTGAGTTAGGGCCATTTGAAGCCTTTTGGCATGTTCCGGTGTTAAAATAATTCTGCTTTTCACTCGAGCTTTTGAAGATCCAGGCATGACCGAAAGAAAGTCGACAACAAATTCTGTTCTCGAATGGTTGATAACTGCCAAATTAGAATAAACCCCATCAGCAGTTTGCTCATCGATGCTAATGTCTAATTTTTGCTTTTGTTGCTTTTTACTTTCTGACATTATTCAACCGGTTCTAAAATCGTATCTTCTGGTTCTGGATGGGTTAGTAACGAGACATGTTCCTCTTTGTTACCCACCAAAATACTTTGATATTCTCTAAGTCCTGTGCCAGCAGGAATTCGATGACCAATGATGACATTTTCTTTCAATCCTTCAAGACGGTCCACTTTTCGTCTGATGGAAGCTTCATTAAGGACTTTGGTTGTTGTTTGGAAAGAAGCTGCTGATATGAACGATTTAGACTCACTAGACGCTTTTGTGATTCCTTGTAATTCTGTAGCTCCCGATGCTGGTTTTGCATCTCGAGCTTCAACCAATGCCAACCCTTTCCCTTTCAGCAACGTATTTTCATTACGCAACTGTCTTTTAGAAATCAGTTGACCAATTTTTAAGTTTTCAGAGTCTCCTTGGTCCTCAACGACGACTTTACCATATAAATCTTCATTGGTTTTGATAAAATCATTTCTAAAGACTAGCTGATCCTCTAAAAATAGTGCATCACCAGAATCTTTAATTCGAACTCGTCTCATCATTTGTCTAATGATGACTTCAAAATGTTTGTCATTGATTTTCACTCCTTGGAGCCTATAGACCTCCTGAATTTCATTAACCAAATGTTTCTGAACCGCAAGGGATCCTCTAATCTTTAATAAATCGGCTAACGTCACGGGACCTTCAGATAAAGGTGTTCCCGCTTCAACATGATCATACTCTTGAACCATGATTTGGTTATAGAGTTTCACGATATAAGTCTTTTTCGTGCCGTTTTTAGCTGTGACCGTTATTTCCCGATTTCCTCGACGAATTCTACCATAAGAAACCACGCCATCAATTTCTGCCACAACTGCAGGATTCGAAGAATTTCGTGCCTCAAATAACTCAGTAACTCGTGGCAGTCCACCTGTAAGATCTCTAGATTTTTGAGAGGATCTTGGAATTTCTGCCAAAATATCACCAGGTTCCACTTTATCCCCTTCTTTAATATTAAGTTGGGTACTGACATTCAGTACATAACTTTTGATGATTTCATAATCAACTTCTGAATCATCTCCACCTTTCGACACCAACGGCCTGCAAATTTCCATCGATGGCACTTCTTTGGAAGGGGATGGAATGATATTCCATTTTTCCTTTCCAGTCTGTTCATCCAGATCGATTTGATAACTGACACCTTTAATCATGTTTTTGAATTGGATGACTCCTTTATGATCTGAAACAATCAATCGATTGTAAGGATCCCATCGACAAATCAAATCTCCTTGTTTGATTTGATCACCATCTTTCACAAAAAGATAAGATCCATACCTGATTTTATCTGATGTCAACACATTGCCTGTATTGGGGTCTAAAATTTCAAAATCTGCTGGACGCGTTGACGTAACGATATTATTTCCTGTTTGTCGATTTTTTTCAATTCTCAACTCACTACTAATTCGGACAATTCCACCAAACTGAGCTTCCAATTTATTTTCTCCCTCAACATAACCTTTAACAGCTCCAATATGGAATGTTCTTAACGTTAACTGCGTTCCTGGTTCTCCAATCGACTGAGCTGCAATAACACCAACGGCTTCTCCTTGCTGAACCATTTTCCCCGTCGATAAATTTCGTCCATAACATTTGGCACAAATCCCTTTTTGAGCCATGCAATTCAATGGAGTACGAACGACGACCGATGTAACCAACGAGTTTCCAATAATTTCAGCTTTTTCTTCATCAATTTCTTCATTACGTTGGACTAAAACTTCATTGGTCGAAGGATCAATGACATCATTAAGGGCCACTCTTCCTAAAATACGTTCAGATAAAGATTCGACAATTTCTTGATTATTTTTAAGAGCTTCTATTTCCAAACCGATCAGGGTGCCGCAATCATCTATAGTGACAATCACATCTTGAGCCACGTCATGCAGTCGTCGCGTTAAGTAACCCGCATCGGCTGTTTTTAATGCCGTATCGGTCAATCCTTTTCGAGCACCGTGAGTGGACATAAAGTATTCCAATATGGAAAGTCCTTCAACAAAATTTGATTTGATAGGCGTTTCCATCATCACACCCCCAACATTGGCTTTCCTTCTTGGCTTCTCAATCAATCCTCGCATACCAATGACTTGACGCAACTGTTCCATAGAACCCCGAGCACCCGAATCCAACATCATGTAGACTGAATTAAAGCCTTGTCTGTCTTTGGCTGTTCGTTCATTAATGATATTCGACAATTTAGCACTTGCTGATGTCCATAAATCCAAAATTCGATTATAGCGTTCATTGGATGTTATGAATCCTAAATTGTAGTTCTCCTGAACATTTTTCAATTCACCGACTGCTTCAGAAATGATTTGTTTTTTCTCTGAAGGAATGGTGATGTCATTTAAATTGAACGAAAGGCCTCCTTTGAATGAATAATAAAAGCCCATTTCCTTAATAGCATCTAAAAATTCTGAAGTGGTGGGCACATCCGTCGCTCTTAGAATTTTTCCAATAATTTCTCGAAGATTCTTTTTTGTCAATAGAATATTAAAATACTCGACATTTTCAGGAACTAACTCGTTAAAAAGTACTCGACCAACCGTGGTTTCCATATAAGGTTCTTTAGTACTAACATTAAACTGATTTGTCCTTATTTTGATCGTTGCATGCAAATCAATAGCATTTTGATTGTAAGCTATTTTGACTTCACTAGTCGATGCAAATAAGGCTCCCTCTCCTTTCACTTTTTCTTCATCAGTAGATTTTTTTATTTTGGTCATATAGTACAGCCCCAAAACCATATCCTGTGAAGGCACCGTAATCGTGTATCCATTGGCAGGATTTAAAATATTATGAGATGCCAACATGAGTAGTTGCGCTTCCAAAATCGCCTCAGGGCCCAACGGCAGATGGACTGCCATCTGATCTCCATCAAAATCGGCATTAAATGCTGTACAAACCAAAGGATGTAATTGAATCGCTTTTCCTTCGATTAACTTCGGTTGGAATGCCTGAATACCCAATCGATGTAATGTAGGAGCTCTGTTCAACAAAACAGGATGTCCTTTCAGTACATTCTCTAAGATATCGTAAACGACGGGTTCTTTCTTTTCTATAATCTTTTTGGCGGATTTAATGGTTTTAACAATCCCACGTTCGGTTAATTTTCGAATGATGAATGGTTTGAATAACTCGGCTGCCATCGCTTTAGGCAATCCACATTCATACATCTTAAGTTCTGGTCCACTGACGATGACACTTCGAGCAGAATAATCAACTCGTTTTCCTAACAAATTTTGTCTGAATCGACCTTGTTTTCCTTTGAGTGCATCAGAAAGCGATTTTAAAGATCGATTCGAATCACTTTTAACTGCTGAGGATTTTCTAGTATTATCAAATAAAGAGTCGACAGCCTCTTGAAGCATCCGGCGCTCATTTCTTAAAATCACTTCGGGAGCTTTAATTTCGACAAGTCTTTTGAGTCGATTATTTCGAATGATCACCCTTCGATATAACTCGTTTAAGTCTGAAGTAGCAAAACGGCCACCGTCCAATGGAATTAAGGGACGTAACTCAGGAGGAATCACTGGAATCACTTTCATAATCATCCATTCGGGTCTATTTTCTCCCTCTTCATTAGCTTTTCGAAAGGCTTCGACGACGGTCAGTCTTTTAAGAGCTTCGGCCTTTCTCTGTTTTGAAGTTTCTGTTCTGGCTTTGATCCGTAATTTTTGAGAAAGCTCTTTCAAATCAATTTTTGCTAATAATTCAGCCAAACAATTGGCTCCCATTTTGGCGACAAATTTTTCTTGATGATCATCATCTAAATACTGATTTTCTGCCTTATTGGGAAGCGTTTCCAAAATATTGAGATATTCTTCTTCAGAAAGAAACACCACATTCCCATCAATTGGCCATGATTTACAACAAACTGCTTTTCCAGGTTTGACGACTAGATACTTTCCATCTAGTCGACGTCTATTGGCAATAAATTTATCTTCATGCTCCAAATCAAGTTCTTCATTACCGGGCGGTAATTCTTCTAAAATCTGCTGATACTCTTTTTCCGTAAGCATCACTTTATTTTCAACTACTTTTTCAGCATATTCTGGATTCTGATAAGCCAAACCTGGATTGACAACAACGTATTTTTCATGATAAATAATGGAACTAAGTACTTTGGTAGACATTCCCAAAAGATAACCCATTTTACTTGGTGGAGATCTGAAATACCAAATGTGAGCCACTGGAGATACCAATTGAATATGCCCCACCCGATTTCTTCTGACTCGCTTTTCGGTCACTTCAACCCCGCAGCGATCACATACGATGCCACGATATCGGATGCGTTTGTATTTCCCACAAGCACATTCATAATCTTTGACTGGCCCGAAAATTCGTTCACAGAATAATCCATCGCTTTCAGGCTTATGAGTTCGATAATTAATGGTTTCAGGTTTCAGTACTTCACCCCTTGAAGCTGCCAAAATGACTTCTGATGAAGCCAGACCAATAACAATTTTATTAATCTTTTTTTGAGATAATCCTTCTTGACTTTTATACATCGATGATAATTTTCTAATTTATTCTTCCAATCTAATATCGATACCCAAACCTTTGAGTTCGTGCATCAACACATTAAATGATTCAGGTAATCCTGGTTCCGGGAGCGTTTCCCCTTTGGTAATGGCCTCATAGGTTTTGGCACGTCCCGCGACATCGTCTGATTTAACCGTTAAAATTTCTTGCAGTGTTTTAGACGCCCCATAAGCCTCTAAAGCCCAAACTTCCATTTCTCCAAACCGTTGACCTCCTGATTGCGCTTTACCACCCAGTGGTTGTTGAGTAATCAATGAGTAAGGGCCTATAGATCGAGAATGTAATTTATCATCGACCATATGACCTAATTTCAACATATAAATGATGCCAACCGTAGCTTTTTGATCAAATCGTTCTCCCGTACCACCGTCATAGAGATAAGTGTGTCCCAAGCGAGGAATCTCGGCTATGTCCGTCAATTCATTGATTTGATCCATCTTGGCTCCATCAAAAATAGATGTGGCATAAGTTTGATTTAACTTCTGACCAGCCCAACCGAGAACCGTTTCGTAAATCTGTCCCAAATTCATCCGAGAGGGAACTCCCAGTGGGTTTAATACAATATCCACTGGTGTACCATCTTCTAAAAATGGCATGTCTTCTTGACGCACAATTTTGGCAACAATTCCTTTATTTCCATGACGGCCCGCCATTTTATCCCCGACTTTCAGTTTTCGTTTTTTAGCAATATAGACTTTCGCTCTTTGCTTGACACCACTTTGCAATTCATCACCCACACGTATCGCATCTTCTTGTCTTTTTCTCGAACCTTCAATGTCTTTATGCTTGATTTTATAATTATGAAGAACATCGTCAATCAGTTGATTGGTTTTTTGGCTAAACACCCAACGACCTTCAATCAGTGTGTAATCCGTTATTTTTTCTAAATCAGCTCGTTTGAAAGTTTTACCTTTTGGAATCGACTCATCTTCATCACCATATTCATTTCGAATCCCTTGAGATTTTTTTCCTTTGAGGATATTGTATAGTTTTTCAATCAAAACATCTCGGAGTTTTTGTTGTTGCTGGTCGAATCGATCATTGAGTTTTTGAATATCCTCTTTAGCTTGAGACCAGCGTTCTTTCGTTGAACGAGAAAAAACTTTGGTGTCAATAACGGTTCCAAACGTTGAGGGCGGTGTCTTTAAAGAAGCATCTTTAACATCTCCTGCCTTTTCTCCAAAAATAGCTCTTAATAATTTTTCCTCAGGTGTTGGATCGGACTCTCCTTTGGGAGTAATCTTTCCAATCAGTATATCCCCCGGTTTGACTTCTACGCCGACACGAATCAAACCATTTTCATCTAAATCTTTGGTTGCTTCTTCAGAAACATTTGGAATATCTCTTGTTAATTCTTCCGCTCCTAATTTGGTATCTCGAACATCTAAGTGCAATTCATCGATATGAATTGAAGTCAAAACATCATCGCGTACGACTTTTTCTGAAATAACGATTGCGTCTTCAAAGTTGTACCCTTTCCATGACATAAAGGCTACTTTTAAATTACGTCCAAGGGCTAGTTCTCCGTTGACAGTCGCATATCCTTGAGTGAGTACTTGACCTTTTTGAATCTTATCTCCTTTTTGGACTATAGCTCTTAAATTGATACATGATCCATAGTTGGTTCTTTGGAATTTTGTCAGATGATAAGTTTTGGTATCGCCATCAAAATCAACTAACGTTTCATCACGTGAGTAATCATACTTGACAATGATTTTATCAGCATCAACATATTGAACCACACCATCTCTTTCAGCATTTAAAAGCACACGAGAATCAGTAGCTACTTTTCGTTCCAATCCTGTACCAACGATGGGAGCTTCAGGTTTGATTAGTGGCACAGCTTGACGCATCATGTTAGAGCCCATCAATGCTCTGTTGGCATCATCATGTTCAATAAATGGAATGAGTGATGTAGAAATCGATGCAATTTGATTAGGAGCCACTTCTAAAAAATCAACCTTCTTGGGGCTGATTTCAGGAAACTCAGTTTGCCTTCGAACAACAACCGTATTTTGATTGATGGTCCCATCTGTATTTAATGAAACATTCGCTCGACCAAAATTTAGTGATCTTCGCTCACCAGTGTAAGACTTTTCTTCTTCCAAAAAATTTTTGCTTTTATCTTCATCTGATTGGTTCCTATTTTCTTCTTCATCGGCTGCCAAATAATGGATGGTATCTAAGTCAACTCGTCCATCAGAAACTTTGCGATATGGGGTTTCAATAAATCCAAGTTTATTGATTTTGGCAAAAACACTCAGGGAGGAAATCAATCCAATATTTGGTCCTTCAGGTGATTCAATAGGGCAGATACGACCATAGTGGGTGTAATGAATATCTCGCACCTCAAATCCAGCTCGTTCTCTTGATAATCCACCAGGTCCCAATGCCGATAAACGACGCTTGTGAGTGATTTCAGCCAATGGATTGGTTTGATCCATAAACTGAGACAATTGGGAAGTTCCAAAAAAAGAATTAATCACAGAAGTGATGGTTTTGGAATTGATTAAATCCGAAGGGGTGAATTCTTCATTGTCTCGAACATTCATCCGCTCTTTAATGGTTCGGGCCATTCTTGATAAGCCAACACCAAACTGAGAAGATAATTGCTCTCCGACTGTTCTGACTCTTCGATTAGACAAATGATCAATATCATCCACTTCTGCTTTCGAATTAATCAATTCAATCAAAACTTTTATGATTTGAATGATATCTTGATTGGTCAACACGAGCGTTTCTGGATTGATATCTAACGCTAATTTTTGATTCATTTTGAATCGACCGACTTCTCCTAAGTTATACCTTTGATCCGAAAAGAACAGTTTTTTTAAGGTGTCTTTAGCCGTGGCTTCATCTGGAGCATCTGCATTTCTTAATTGTCGGTAAATATATTCTAGTGCCTCACCTTGTGTATTGGTAGGATCTCTTTCTAACGTGTTGAAAATGATGGCGTTATCTGTGATGCCTTCTTTATGTAATAAAATTTCTTTAGTTCCTACTTCAAGTATCTTTTCGATATGGTCTTTAACCAAAACTTCATTTCGAGCAATGATCACTTCGTTTCGAGTAATCGAAACAACTTCAGCAGTGTCTTCATCGACAAAGTCCTCCACCCAACTCTTTAACACTGGAGCCGCTAACTTTCGATTCATCACTCTTTTGAGTGCTGTCTTGGACACTTTTATTTTCTCAGCAATATCAAATTCATTAAAAATATGGTGATCTGTTTCGTAACCAATGGCTTTTAATAGTGTGGTTACAGGGACTTTTTTCTTTCGATCAATGTAGGCATACATGACTGAATTCACATCGGAAGCAAATTCAATCCATGAGCCTTTAAAAGGAATGACACGTGCATTATAGAGTACTTTTCCATTGGTATGTTGTGATTGCCCAAAAAACACTCCAGGAGATCGATGCAATTGAGAGACCACAACACGCTCAGCCCCATTAATAACAAATGTGCCACTTGGAGTCATGTATGGTATTTTACCCAAATACACATCTTGCACCGTCGATGTATTGGTTCCATCATCGGCTTCTTCTCTTGTCAACCGAAGTCTGGCTTTTAAAAGAACCGAATAGGTCAATCCTCCTTCAATGCATTCTTTAATCCCAAATCTTGGTGGGTCAACAAAGTAATCCACAAATTCTAAAACTGATTGTTCTCTTGAATCCTTAATTGGAAAATTGTCTTTGAACGTTTTATAAAGACCTTCTTCAACTCTATTTTCAGGTTTGGCATCCAGCTGGAAAAAATCTCTGAATGATTTCAGCTGAACATCCAAAAAATCTGGATATTCAGGAGTGTGCTCCACTCTAGAAAATTGAACTCTTCCGTTTTGATTATAAGACATTATATTATTTGTATGTTAATTGCTATGCATCATCATTTAAATTCATCCACAGAAAACCGTCTCGAGATTTTGACTAATTCGAGGCATTTTTCAATGAATCTGTTTTGAATCTGATTCTTACTTAATTTCAGCTTCTGCTCCAGCTTCTGTAAGTGCTTTTAGCAACGAGTCAGCTTCTTCTTTTGAAATCCCAGACTTAATTGGACTCGGAGCACTATCTACAAGACCTTTTGCCTCTTTAAGATTGGTGCCAGTTAATTCTTTGACAAGTTTAACAACTTTGAGTTTGGCTTGACCTGCAGCGGTCAAAATGACATCAAATTCACTTTGAGCACTGACTTGTTCATCATCTGCATCGGAACTAGGTGCTGCACTAACAGCAACTGCAGCTGATGCAGGCTCTATGCCATACTCATTTTTAAGATAATCAGAGAGTTCTTGGACTTCCTTAACTGTAAGGCTGACCAACTGCTCTGCAAGTTCTTTTACTTCTGCCATGGTGATTAATTATTTGAATTATTGATTAGTTTGATTTTTCTTTTTTGGATATGGTTTCTAAAATTCCCATAAGATTTTGTCCTCCTGATTTTAATGCTGAAATCACATTGATTGCAGGTGCTTGAAGTAGTCCAAGTACATCTGAAAGTAATTCTTCTTTAGATTTAAGTTTTTCTAATTCGACTAGTTTGTCTTCTCCTAAATAAATACTTTGGTAGACGTATGCACCCTTAAATTTGGGTTTGTTTTCTTTTTTTTGAAAGGTTCGAATCAATTTAGCTGGCTGATTCGCTTGTGAGCCGTAGATAATCGTCGAACTCCCTTTTAACACTTGATCTAACTCTCCAAAGTCTTTAGCTGATGAATCCATTGCTCTCGAAAGGAGCGTGTTTTTGACGACTTTAAGGCTTACATCATTTTCAAAACAAAGTCTGCGAAAACTATTGTTTTTGTTAGCAGTCAATCCTTCTAAATCAGCGACATACAATACCTCTGAACTATCGAGAATTTGAGTAAGTTCTTGTATTGTTTCTTTTTTTTCTGCTCTTGTCATTTCAGATATCTGCCGAATAATTGATATGGATTTACTTATGCTATTCTTGGTTCAATAGGAATGCCTGGTCCCATCGTACTAGATATGTAGAGGCTTTTTAAATAGGTTCCTTTTGAACTTGAAGGTTTCATTTTAATGACTGTATTGATGAGTTCGTATGCATTTTCATAAATCTTTTGTTCATCAAAAGAAACTTTGCCTACTGATGCATGAATGATTCCTGTTTTATCCACTCGAAAATCGATCTTTCCTTTTTTAATATCGGTGATCGCTTGTTTGACATTCATCGTCACGGTTCCTGTTTTAGGATTCGGCATCAAGCCTCTCGGGCCTAGTATCCTTCCCAATGGTCCCAATTTTGCCATCACTGGCGGATTGGTCACAATCACATCGATATCGGTCCAACCTTTTTTGATTTTTTCAAGATATTCTTCTAATCCGACATGATCAGCACCAGCTTCAATAGCTTCTTTTTCTTTATCTGCAGTCACTAATGCCAAGACACTAATTTGTTTTCCTGTTCCATGAGGAAGGGTGACGACGCCTCGGACCATTTCATTAGCTTTTCGAGGATCAACCCCTAAACGAAGTGCTAGATCTACAGAAGCATCAAACGAAGTGGTACTTGTCTTTTTGACTAGTTGACAAGCCTCTTGAAGTGTATAGAAATTTTCTCTATTAACTTTAGAAATGGCTTGCTTGTACTTTTTAGATAGTTGGGGCATTATTTACTTTTTAAATGGGGATTCACCAGACATTTTAATTCCCATCGACCGTGCAGTTCCAGCAACCATTTTAGCTGCAGATTCGATAGAAAAAGCATTCAAATCTTTCATTTTATGCTCCGCTATTTCTTTGGCTTGATCCCAAGTGAGCGTTCCTACTTTGTTTCTGTTGGGTTCACTAGAACCTTTTTTCTTTTTAATGGCATTTAAAATTTGATGAACCGCAGGAGATGATTTGACTTCAAAATCAAAAGATTTATCCGTGTAGACCGTCATATACACTCTAAGAATATCGCCTTGTTGTTCTTGAGTTCTTGCATTAAATTGTTGGCAAAACTCCATAATGTTAACTCCTGCAGCACCGAGCGCTGGACCAATTGGAGGTCCTGGATTTGCTGATCCTCCAACCACTCTCATTTTTACCTTTTTACTCACTTCTTTTGCCATGTGCTATTTCTTATCCAAGTTATTTTGTTATTCTAATGTTCCAAATCACTAAACTTTCTCCACTTGTAGATAACTCAATTCTAATGGAGTTTTACGTCCAAATATTTTGACCATCACTTCTAACTTTCGTTTTTCTTCATTAATTTTTTCAATCGTGCCATTGAATCCGTTGAATGGGCCATCAATGACTTTAACACTTTGACCTAATTTAAATGGAATGGCAACCATTTCTGTTGCCATCGATAATTCATCAACAGTTCCAAGTAATCGACTCACTTCCATCGGCCTCAACGGTGTTGGTAATCCTTCTGAAGTCTTGGATTCTTTGAGAAATCCAATAACATTATTCATGGATTTTATCGCTGAAACAACTTTTTCAATTTCCCCTGATTTAACCAAAACATATCCTGGATAATACACTTTTTCTTTATTGATTTTTTTTCCATTGCGAATTTGAACCACTCGCTCTGTTGGCACTAAGACATCATCAATATATTGATCTAAATTTTCATAAGCAAGTTCTTTGACAAGCTCATCTTTCAATTTGAGTTCTTTGCCACTAATAGCTCGTATCACATACCACTTTTTCTCTTGAGTTTCTACCATAGAACTATCCAATCATATCAAAATAAAATTGAACGACCCGAGCCAAAATTGTGTCAGCTCCCCAAACGGCCAATGAAAAAAGAATAGAAAACACTAAAACAATCGTCGTCAACCGTTGTAATTCCGACCATTGAGTCCACGTGACATGATTTTTTAATTCTTTAAAAGAATCTCTGATATAGTCAATCATCTAGCAATCCTTTTATTTGATGTCTTTCAGCACGGGTTGAGAGACTCGAACTCCCGACACCTGGTTTTGGAGACCAGTGCTCTACCAACTGAGCTAAACCCGCATGTGGTCCGAATCCACCAAAACCATTTGTTAACAATATTTTAGTTAAAATTTTATTCAGAAAAACTATTTAGTCAAGAATTTTAGTCACTTGACCAGCACCAACTGTTCGACCACCTTCCCTAATGGCAAATCTCAGGCCAACATTTAATGCAATGGGTTGAATCAGTTCAACGGTGACTGTTAAGTTATCACCTGGGACCACCAACTTTCGATCTTCTGCAAGTGAAATAGTACCTGTTACATCAGTTGTTCGAACATAAAATTGAGGTCTATAGTTGTCTTTAAATGGTGTATGACGTCCTCCTTCTTCCTTCGTTAATATGTAAACTTCCGCTTCAAACTTTGAGTGAGGCGTGATGGAGCCTGGTTGGCAAATGACCATTCCCCTTTTGATTTCATTTTTATCGATTCCTCTCAACAAGATACCAACATTATCTCCAGCTTCTCCTCGATCCAATATTTTTCGGAACATTTCAACTCCAGTGATGGTTGATTTAAGTTTTTCGGCTCCCATACCGATAATTTCGACACTATCTCCTGTATTGGCAACTCCCGTTTCAATTCTTCCAGTAGCAACCGTGCCACGCCCTGTGATTGAAAACACATCTTCAACGGGCATCAAAAAACTTTTTTCAACATCTCGTTTGGGTAGTTCGATCCACTTGTCAACGGCATCCATGAGTTCGCGGATGGACTTGACCCATTTTTCTTCTCCATTGAGCGCACCAAGTGCCGATCCCAAAACCACGGGCGTATCGTCTCCATTGTATTCGTAGAATGTCAAAAGGTCTCTCACTTCCATATCCACCAATTCAATCAATTCCTCATCATCAACCATATCGGCTTTGTTCAGAAAGACAACGATTCTTGGCACACCCACTTGCCTTCCAAGCAAAATGTGCTCCCGAGTTTGAGGCATTGGCCCATCGTTTGCCGCAACGACAAGAATGGCTCCATCCATTTGTGCAGCTCCAGTGACCATGTTTTTAACGTAGTCAGCATGCCCAGGACAATCCACATGAGCATAATGTCTGTTTTCTGTTTGATACTCGACATGGGAGGTATTGATGGTAATTCCTCTCTCTTTTTCCTCAGGTGCATTATCAATTTGATCAAAACTCTTTGCCTCTGACAAACCTGCATCTGCCAAAACTTTGGTTATAGCAGCTGTCAATGTGGTTTTACCATGATCAATGTGCCCAATGGTCCCAATGTTTAAATGGGGTTTGGATCTGTCAAATTTTTCTTTAGCCATATTTTGATTTTTTACCCTCGATTTTTAAGGTTTGCAAATATAAAGTTTTTAGATTAAAAACAAAATGATTTCAAATTGATAAAACATATTATACGACATCATATAACAACATGTTTCACAGGTTTTTATGAATGCATCTTGAGCGATGCGTTCGATTGTTTCATACAATGTGAGAGTCATAACATATGAATCCGTTTGTTTTAATACTCAAAAGCATTTTGATTCATCAAAGTAAATGCTTGGAAAAAACTCTCGTGATTCAAATATTAGAAAAATCTTTTGAATAAGGTTTTTTCTTCATCGTCTGAAAGCTCGGCTATGATATAATCGGATAGGTCAAATTTTAACTTTTCGATTTGACCATTATTTTTACCATTAAAATCAATCTCATCTTCGTTAAAAGTGAGAATGTATTGAAAATTTTGCAATCTGTTAGCTTCATGATAAACATAGTTCAGCACATGGGATATTGTTCTTCTGGAAATAGCATGATATACACCATCATGTATTAGAAAATCTGGATTTCTTCTATGGGTTCTTCTGTTATTCAGAAAAACCATTAAATCATAAGATACGATTTTTAATCGTTCTTGTCCCAACGCATCTGCCTTTGGAATCTGAATGCTAATTGAAATAGGATTTCTATTGGATTTTGAATTAACTGTAATATCAAAGTAGGAACCATCAAAATTTTCATCTAAATAGATAGCGTTTTCTAATATTTCTTGGAATAAATATCTTAAATCGTCCAATTTGTTTGATTCGTGTTTGACTTCATTGACAATCTCAACAATTATTTTCGTAATCTCCGCATTATGCATTGCAATTGATGTTTCAATTTCTTCAATTTGCTTTATGGAGGTCATATTTTTCTCTCGTTGTGTTTTTTCTTCAATCAATTTCTCAAAGGTGCTTTCTATTTTATCTAAAGCTCCCTTTTCCTTGAGTGATAGTAATAATTGACTACGTTTTTTCTCTAAATCTTTCAGTTGCTCTAAAGTTATTTCTATAACTTTAGTTGGCTTATTTTCTTGTTCTAATAAATATTTATGCCTGTTTTCTATAAGTTGTTTCTTAAATTCAATGACTTCGTCGAGTGTTTTTTTAACGAAGTTGCCAAATTTTGATTTCGTGTCATTATAAAGTTTTTTTATCTTATCAACATCAATATTTGAAACGTCTGAATAAGACGTTTTTAATTTTTCTAACTCTCTATTCGTGGTATGGTATCTTATGGACTTCTTATTAATTTGATGGATCACTTGATTCAATTCTTCTTGAATATTCTTATGATTTTCAAGAAAGTCATAATTGTTGATACTATCTTCTAGCGTGTGAATTTTTTTT
>JAPORT010000059.1 GCA_026710085.1 Flavobacteriaceae bacterium
AGATATTGGTGATTGGGATGTCAGCAGTGTGACCAACATGGAAGGTATGTTTGAAGATGCCACTTCTTTTGATAAAAAGATTGGTAATTGGGATGTCCGTAGTGTGACCAACATGGAAAGTATGTTTGAAGGTGCGACTTCTTTTGATCAAGAGATTGGTGATTGGGAAGTCAGCGTCACAAAAATTAGAAACATGTTTCAAAATGCCACTTCTTTTGATCAAGATATTGGTAATTGGGATGTCAGTAAAGTAACTGATATGGCCCAAGTGTTTGAAGGTGCGACTTCTTTTAATCAAGATATTGGTAATTGGGATGTCAGTAGTGTGGAGCATATAATTTTAATGTTCCGTAATGCCACTTCTTTTGATCAAGATATTGGCTCGTGGAATGTGGGTAATGTAAAATATATGTCTGAAATGTTTAAAGGAGCCACTTCTTTTGATCAAGATATTGGCTCATGGAATGTGAGTAATGTAAGAACTATAGAAGGGATGTTTCAAGGAGCTACTGAGTTCAATCAAGATATTGGCTCATGGAATGTGAGTAATGTTATCGATATTAGGTGGATGTTCAATGAAGCCTCTAGTTTCAACCAAGATATTAGTGGCTGGGATGTTAGTAATGTAAAACATATGGTTGGAATGTTTCAAGACGCGACTTCCTTTAACCAAGACATTGGAGGTTGGAATGTGAGTAAGGTGGGCAGTATGAATTTGATGTTTTATGACGCTACATCGTTTAATCATGATCTTAGCGGATGGGATGTCGAAACTGTGAACATTTGTAATAACTTTGCAAATAATTTAGCCGTTAGCAAACAGCCAACTTTTACTAAATGTAATCCAAATAACTGATATAGGGCATGTCCATAAAATAAATCGATTTCCGCAAATACGAGGAATTAGAATAAAACTCTTTTGGCTATATAAACAATTTGTTTTGAGAAAATGATAAAACTTCCAAAATGAAAAATAGTTACCCCAAATTCATTGAGTCTTAAAATCCATTCATCACCTTATTGGAGATTATCAGTTATGAGGCCTTTGATTAGATTCTATGATAAAAAGATAAAAAACAAATTGAAAAATAAAAATGAAGTTTAGATTATCAATGTGAAAATCAATAGCGCTCCAATGACAAATTCTCTAAAAAAATGGAAAAAAGAGGTCAATCCACAGAAAAAGTGATAGAGTCTGAGTTGATTAATTCAAAAAAAACTTCTCACATCACCTAATTTTGTAATGGATATGATTCAAAAGATTTTATGATTCAGTACTTTTTGAAAGTCTTTCGTAATAGATCAAACAGCATATTCAACAATAAATTGCATAAGAATTTATAATCATTTCATAGCTTGGTAAAAAACAAATAGTTATTCATGAACGCATTGAATTAATCATGTTCAAACAGTGTTGTTTATCTTTTTGTAATTGATCTTTTAGATTTGAAAGACCTCGAAATTTGATTTGATCTCGAATTCTTTGGTCAAAATGGATGCTTAATTTTTTTCCATAAATGGACTGATTAAAATCAAAAAGATGAACTTCAATACTATTTTTTTCTTCAATTTGGTTGATGGTAGGCCGATTTCCAATGTTGAGCATACCATAATAGTTTGTTTGATCCAGCTGACATGAAACGAAGTAGACACCTGGTTGTGGAAGTAGTTTATAATCTTCCAAAATACTGACGTTTGCCGTTGGAAATCCAATGGTTCTTCCAAGTGAATCACCTTCAATAACAATTCCATGGACCGAGTATTTTTTTTGTAAATAGGCGGTTGCCGTTTTGATATCTCCAGTGGTAAGAGCTTTTCTGATTTTGGTAGAACTGACCGAAATATCTTCAACTTGTTGAGGCGAAATGATTTGTACTTTGAAATGATATTTTTTACCGAATTCGATAAGTGTATCAATATTGGCCTCACGATTGATTCCAAATCGGTGATCATAACCAATGATGATTGTGCTAAGATTTAGTTTTTTGACCAAATATTTTGAAACAAATGTATCTGCTGTGAGCCTTGAAAAATTTCTTGAAAAGGGGTGTATAATCAAATGATCAATGCCAAAAATCTTCATTTTTGCTATTTTTTCTTCAACTGTATCTATTAACTTAACATTAGAATCAGGATGTAGAATCATTCTAGGATGAGGAAAAAAGCTCAATACAATAGCCTGATGTTTTAAGCATTTAGCCGTACGAGTAAGTTGTTTGAGAATTTGTCGATGTCCTTTATGTACTCCGTCAAAAGTGCCAATGGTCAGCACCGATTTTTCTTTTGAGTGGTATTGATTAATATGTTTGTATACCTGCATCAAGTTGTCTAAACAAAATTGATTGAATATAGGGTAGACTGTGTGTCAACAAATCAATTGAAATGATTCATGGTTTTCGAAACACCATGTAAAACAAAATATTTTGTTATTTCCAAACATTTAGGGAGTAATAAACAAATTTTATTCTGTTCTAAATCATTCCATTTGCCTAAGACAAAATCAACTTTATTTTGAATAGGACTTTTTGATCCGATACCAAAACGAAGCCGATTATAGTGTTGCGTCCCTAGACACTCTTCAATGTTTTTTAATCCATTATGGCCGGCCGTCGAACCTTTAGCTCGAATTCTCATTTTTCCAAATGGTAGTTGTAATTCATCAGTCATGATGAGAGTGTTTTCTATATGAATTTTTTTCTTTTTCAACCAATAAGTAATGGATCGACCCGAACGATTCATCAAGGTTGTGGGTTTCAAAAGAAATACTTTTTTACCTCTAAAATTCCACTGAGCCATAAAGCCGAGTTTCAAAGAATCAAACTCCAATTGATTTTCTTGAGCGATATAATCTAGGATATAAAATCCAATATTATGGCGAGTATCAAAGTATTGTGGCCCAATATTTCCAAGTCCTACAATCAAGTAGTGATTCATGTCGATGGATTGCTTTCTTTGAAGAAAACGCTTAAAAAACTTCATTTAAGAACTGTCAAAAAGCAAAAAAAATGAAGAAAACGAACGTTTAAAGACTATTCTTGTTTCAATTTCTCTTCTTCTGTTTCATTGGTTTCTGTGGCTTCTTCTTGATTACTCTTGATGGCGGTTCTCGAAGTTCTCACTTGTGCAACCACTACATTTTCAGATTCCAAAATGTCAAAATCCGGATGTTTTAGTTCGGTCACATAAAACTTATTGCCAATGCTCAGTTGTGAAACATCACATTCAAGGAAATCAGGTAGATTTTTTGGAAGAGCACGAAGTGTGATTTTTTGACGATTGACTCTTAAAACCCCTCCTTGATTGAGAACTCCGATTGGGACTCCTTTTACTTTCACAGGGACCTCAATCACTACTTGCTTTTCATCAAAAAGTTGCAGAAAATCAATATGTAAAATAGCATCCGTGACGGGATGGAATTGGATGTCTTGAAGTATGGCTTTGTAGGTTTTGTTTTTATCGATGATTAAATCAACAGTGTAGGCCCTAGGAGTGTAAACTAATTCTTTAAAATCATTTTCCAGAACAGAAAAGTGAACAGTCGTTTCACCACCATAGAGAACACAAGGAACTCTTTTGGCTTTTCGAATCGATTTAGTTGCTGCTTTACCTACTCGTTCTCTTGATGTTGCATTGATTGTTAGAGCTTGCATGTTTGTATGAATTATATGATGAATTTTGAACTGATGGATTGATTATTGTGAACGTGAGACATGATTTCAGCCATCAATTCGACGCACGAAAGTACTTTTATTTTTGGATGTTTTTCTTTCAGCGGAATAGAATCTGTGACAATCAATTCGGTCAACTTAGATTGACTGATATTTTTAACCGCGTTACCAGATAAAACAGCATGAGTTGCAATGGCTCGAACGGTATCGGCTCCCTTTTCAATGATCAAGTCAGCTGCTTTACAAATAGTATTTGCTGTGTCGACCATATCATCGACTAAGATGACATTTTTACTATTGACTTTGCCAATGAGTTCCATGTAAGAAATTTGATTAGCATTGGCTCTTTCTTTATAACAAATCACGACATCACCTTTTAAATATTTAGCATAAGAGTGTGCTCTTTTGGAGCCACCCATATCGGGGGAAGCAATGGTTAAATTAGCCAAATTAAGTTGCTGTAGATAGGGTAAAAAGATTGCAGATGCATACAAATGATCCACTGGTTTTTCAAAAAAACCTTGAATCTGATCGGCATGCAAGTCCATAGTAATGATTCGAGTTGCTCCTGCAGTTTCTAATAATTTGGCAATCATTTTAGCTCCAATGGGAACTCGGGGTTTATCTTTTCGATCTTGTCGTGCCCAGCTGAAATAAGGAATCACTGCAGTAATATGTCGAGCCGATGCTCTTTTAGCAGCATCGAGCATGAGCAGCATTTCCATTAAATTTTCAGCTGGTGGGTGGGTTGAACCAATAATAAAAATTCGAGTTCCTCGAATAGATTCTTCAAAGGAAGGTTGAAACTCTCCGTCGCTATACCTGTAAAAATTGACTTTACCTAATTTGGTGCCATAGGCACTAGCTATTTTTCGTGCTACTTCTTGGCTTTGGGTGCAAGCAAAAATTTTAGCTGAGGGAGCCACCGATGTATTTAATGGTGGCAAATTTACACACATCATAAAATTGTAGTCAATATAAAATCAAACAAAGGGCTATGTGCACAGTTAAAATAGAAGCACAATCAAGTCAATTATAGACTCCATGTTTCAATAATATAAAAGATTTCTATGACTGAATGATAGACGATGACCAAGCAATCACGTCTTTTCAATTAAGATGAAGATGTCTGTGATTGAATTTTTCTTGAATTAACATTATTTACATTTGCTAAGCCGATTGAATTAAAAATTTTCAATTGATGTTTTGCCAAAGTGGTGGAATTGGTAGACACGTCGGATTCAAAATCCGATGCTAGCAATAGCGTGTGGGTTCGAGTCCCACCTTTGGTACGTATTGAATACGATTACTCGAGATTTATTTGTGTCCATGTTCAAGTATTATCCCCTCTTTTGAGAACGAAGAAGAGTCAAGTCCTTTGTTTTCTTTTGAAAGAACAAGCTTTGTATAGAAACTCAAAAGTTCTTTGATTTTTTTGATGATTCGAAGTCTTTTTCATTTGGGGGTTGATGGTGATTTTCAATTTCAATACCATCTTTTAAATCTTGATTAATGAAACGATATAGTGGAATTGAGAAGCGATCCATGGAATAAAATACATTTTGATAAGAATCTTCTACAAGATTCACTTTCTAGTACAGTGCGAATAACTCTCAATGAAATAGTTGATGAAAGTAGGAACTATAGGAGAGTTCATGTGCTCCATAAAATTCAAGATAAGAGCAACTATCTAAGATTCAATCAATCTAAGAGAGCATCAACTAAACGTATGAAAGGAATTTTGTCATTTTCCATAAAACAAGGGATTCTATTCTATATTAAGGCTACGATGGATACTTGAAATGCCAATAACAGAGGCACTTACCAATTCGATTCCCTTAGTCCCTTGGAAGTGATAAAAGCAACAAGGTTCACAATGCATCAGCGAGTTGAAAAGGATTTCACTTGCGTGAATAATGAGTGCTCACGAAGTTTTAATTTCCGATATTGTTTGGCAACTGGTTTGTCATTTGAGCATAAATGCTTTGAAAACAAGAATTTCAAACCTTTTGGTTGAACAAATGAAATGATGCCAAATCCATCCAAAAAGGTATGATTAAAGTATCAAAAAAAATGTTTTTTGATTGTGAAGATGTCAAGATGAACCAATGAATTTACCAACATGCTAATTATATTAAATTTGCATAACTTTTGGTAAATGATATGTTATTGAAGTAACCAAAGTGATTATTTGATTTTAGTCCATTGGGAATTTCAATTTCTGTAATTATACCAGCGCATAATGAAGCTCAATCAATTGGAAAAGTATTGACTGAAATTCCAAATTATGTTAGAGAAATCATCGTGGTGGATAACAACTCAACAGACCAAACTTCGGAAGTTGCTCAGAAATTCAATGCAAAAGTGATACAGCAAAAGAATATAGGTTATGGAAATGCTTGTTTGGCTGGAATTCAATCGTTAGAATCAAACCCTCCCGAAGTAGTGGTTTTTTTAGATGCAGATTATTCGGATTATCCAGGAGAAATGACTCAATTAATCAATCCAATTAAAATGGGAGTGGCTGATTTCGTCATAGGTGCTCGAAAAAAAAATCTACGAGAATCAAAAAGCATGACTTTTCCTCAAATTTTTGGAAACTGGTTGGCTTGTGTTTTGATGAGATTGATCTATAAAAGTCGGTATACTGATTTAGGCCCTTTTCGCGCTATTAAATGGGATACTCTCAAAGGTTTTAATATGCGTGATCGAACTTATGGATGGACTATTGAAATGCAATTAAAATCATTATACCACAAAACGAAATACATTGAAGTTCCCGTAAGGTATCGGTCTCGAATTGGTCAATCCAAAATTTCTGGCACAGTGAAAGGGACGATCATGGCTGGCATCAAAATACTGGGTTGGATTGGAAAATTTCACTTTTCTAAAAAATGACAATACAAGACTACATTTTGTTCATTCTTGCCAATCTTGTCATCGTTCTGTATGGAGGAGCTCTTATCTTGATTTTGATTTATTGCATTACCCAATTAAATCTTCTTTCTAGTTTTTTAATTTCTCAGAAATTAAAAAAGTCAAGCAATAATGTGATCGATGGTCAATACTACATCAATAATCCAAATCTTCCAATAGTTACTGTTCAATTGCCTATTTATAATGAATTCAATGTTATCGAAAGATTGATTGATGCTGTTTGTGCACTAGAATACCCTAAAGATAAATTAGACATACAAGTGCTCGATGATTCAGATGATGAATCTGTAGACTTAACGCAACAAATCGTTGATCATTACAGAAAACAAGGCATGCCAATTGAAAGAATCACAAGAAATAATAGAGATCATTTCAAAGCGGGAGCATTAAAATACGGATTAGAAAAATCGAAAGGAGAATTAATCGCCATATTCGATGCTGATTTTATTCCTCAAACGGATTGGTTAAAAAAAACAGTTAAATACTTTGAAGATCGTGAAATTGGCGTTATTCAAACTCGATGGAGTCACTTGAATAGAAATTTTTCGGTTTTAACGGAAGCATTAGCTTTTGCTTTGGACGTTCATTTTATTTTAGAACAAGAGGGCCGAAGTAACACGGGAAAATTCTTGAATTTTAATGGCACTGCGGGCATTTGGCGAAAAAAGTGCATTCTTGATGCTGGAAATTGGCAAGGAGATACGTTAACAGAAGATTTAGATTTGAGTTTTCGAGCTCAATTAAAAAACTGGAAATTTAAATTTTTGATTGATGTCGAAACACCAGCTGAAATACCTGTTGCCATGAGTGCGATTCGATCTCAACAATTTAGATGGAATAAAGGAGGAGCTGAAAATTTTCAAAAGAATGTTTGGAAATTATTAAAATCCAAGCATTTACCCTTGTCTACGCGATTTCATGGTGTCGTGCATTTGCTAAGCAGTTCTGTCTTTTTAGGGGTTCTTTTAATTTCTCTTTTGAGCGTGCCCTTGTTGTACATCAAAGAGGCCTATCCGATTTTTGATTGGTTTTTTATTCTCACTGCATTTTTTATCATCTGTACGCTTATCTTTTTTTATTGTTATTGGTTTGTGCATAAGAAAATTTATGGAGGTGGCACCTATTCTTTTGTTCATTATGTTAGAAGATTTATCATCTTCTACACTTTGGCTATGGCTTTGTCTCTTCACAATTCAATAGCAGTCATTCAAGGCCATCTAAGGATAAGATCTTCTTTCATACGTACACCTAAATTCAATATTCTCTCTAATGACGATGCTTGGATTAACAACAGGTATTTGGTCAAATCGAAATCCATCTATCCCTATTTAGAGGGATTGTTAGCTATCTATTTTCTTTTTGGTATGTTCAGTGCTTTTTTAGTTTCAGATAATGGAGATTTTGGCTTGTTTCTCTTTCATTTTGTACTTTTTTTGGGTTTCAGCACTGTGTTTTTTCAATCATTAAAGCATTAGATAGAGCAAGATCACCATTTTATAGCTCTATCAAATGTTCGGAAACTTCAAAATCCCTTTAAGAAAGATGACTCAAATAACCATCGGAGTCATTTTCTCTTCTCTATTATATTCATCACTTTCGATCCATTGGATCGAAAGGACTGATACTTGCTTGTTGTTTGGGGCTTTTTTGTTATTAGCGTTTTCCTTGGTTTGGTTGATGTCTTTAGATTTAAATCTAAAAACAATCCTTTACTTAGGCATCTTGTTTCGAGTCTTTTTCATTCCTTATATTCCGAGTTTATCACAAGATTTTTATCGATATATTTGGGATGGCTCGATTCAAATACTTGGATTGAATCCCTATCTTTTTAAACCTTCAGAGCTTATTGAATCCGTAACATTCGCATCGGCCTATGAGATTTATCAACCCATGGGAAGTTTGCATGTAAGTCATTATTCAAATTATCCACCTTTTAGTCAGTGGATTTATTATTTAGTTGCAAAAGTTAGCTCAGGTGATTTGATTGTTGCCGTTTTAGCTCTTCGACTTTTTGCTGTTTTGGGAGAAATACTGGTTGTTCTATATGGCATTAAAATATTGACGTATTTGAATTTATCTCCTGCATTAATCGGTTGGTTTGTTTTAAATCCTCTGGTTATTCTTGAAAGTTTTGGCAATCTACATTTTGAAGCTTTGATGATGGGCCTTTGTTTGGCAGGATTGTACTATATCTTTCGAAAGAAACTTATAGTTTCAAGTTTATTGTTTGGTTTGGCTATTTCAACCAAGTTAATTCCACTATTTTTTCTATCCGTTTTGTTCAAGTTTTGCTCCTTTAAATTTTTCAAGCGGTTTATCATTTGTTGTGGTGTGGTTTTCTTTATCACGTGGATTCCGTATATCAATTTAAACTTGATAAATAACTATACCCATACCCTAAGTCTGTGGTTTGTCAATTTTGAATTCAATGCTAGTTTGCATTATCTCTTCAAAGAGATACATTATTTATTTTATGATTTCAACATCATCAAGAGGATTGGTCCTTACACTCCATTTATTGTGGTGGTCATCGTATTGTGTCTTTCATGGATTCGAAAAAACAACACACCAAAGGCAGTCTTAGAAAGTTGCCTTTTCATTCTCACAGTCTATTTTTTTATATCGACAACGGTCCATCCATGGTATATCATCCCAATTTTGGTTTTTGGAATGACATTGGGATATGTTTACACGATTGTTTGGAGTTTAACAGTTCTTTGGAGTTACTGGGCTTATCAAAGTGGTGGCGTTGAGGAATCGTTAGTTATTATTGCCTTGGAGTATGCGTTGGTGTACGGATGCTTTCTTTTTGAGATGTTCAATGGTCCATTACTGATTAAGAAACCCAAGAGGATGCGGCATTTTAAATTTGCCTAGAAACATTCAGAAGTAAAGATCGATTCCATTTTAAAGTTTTTTTGCAGTGCCTTGAGCTTATTCCAATCATCGGTATACCCAAGAATAAAGCCACCTCCGCCAGAACCACACAACTTTAAATAATAATGATCTTTTTGGATCCCTTGATGCCAAAAGGCAACAATGGATTGGGGGATTAAAAAGTCGAGCAGGTCCAAAGTGGTTTGAGACAATGTTTTGATGTGTTTGACCAACTCACCTGAGTCTCTTCTTAAAAATGAATCGATACAAAGGTCAGAAGCAACTAGATATTGTTTCTTAAATTGTGTTTCAAATGAGGAGTTTTTGAATCGTTTCATCATTTTAGTCACCCATGGTTGCGTATGTGAATGAAGGCTACTATCAAGTAAAAAAAAGTTTTCTTTAGTCAATTGAATTTCTGATAAAATTTCAATTTGTTGGTCTTGATAGATAATCGGCTTAGCAATAAGGCTAACTAGAGGATCCAATCCTGAAGAGTATCCATGGAAGCAACTTTCCAAAACAGCAAGTTGAGATTGAATTTTTTTTATTTCGATTTTAGAATCATTAGATAATCTATTGATGGGAGTATCAAAATATTTCGAATAAAAAGCTGCAACTAAGGCCCCACTAGAACCCAAACCATATTTCACTGGAATATTGCTATGAAAGGCCATTCCACTTTGGATATCATGATCCACCACCTTAAAATTCAAATCAACATTTTTTGATTTTAAAACTTTAACAAACTCTTTTAATAAAGCATTGGATTGTTTCGTTTTTTTTGTGAAAATAGAAGGAATCTCTAGGTGCCCTGAATATTTGTGGTATGGAATTGATAATGCCTTACCACCTTTGAAAATGGTGTATTCACCAAAAAGTAAAATTTTAGCGGGAAAAATTAGTTGTTTCATTTATGATGCAAACAATGTCTTCAAAAAGCCTAATCGGTTTTGCTCTTAGGAGCGAGTCCAAATCCAAACCGCCCATCATTGTCAATCGGTAGGGGTGGATGATTCACCACGGCTTCAAACGTTTGTCCTAAAAGGCCTGGATTCGTTAGCGTGTCACCTTCCACTAGGCCAATATCGAAGATGTTTTGCCTTAATAATTCGCGAATTTTGGCATTGATTTCTTGAGCATGGCCGCTGTTAGCATTAGATGAAAGTATTAAGCTCCCGGGGTTAGGGTCATAAATACTATCGACATCAACGAAGATTTTGCTGACCAATTGGCAGAATTCAATAAGGGGTGAAGAATTTACCCGCTTTGTTGACTTTGGTAATGACTTGGAGCAATCGTCCTTCATAGTGTTTACTTAATCGGTTTTTCATTTCTGAGCTTCAATCGATCCAGCTGTCGTGCCAATTCTACAAGTAAAGTATCCTAGGACGCTAACGCATGCGATCAGAAAGATAGCGATAACCCAAATGATTGGTTTTAATGTTCCTTTTCCATGATTGATATTGATGTCGGAAAAATGTTCCATGGCTTTTCGGATTACCCACGAATTCGAGTGATTTAAATGAGTGGCCAAGTCGTCTGACTGTCTTTTTTGGCTTTCTTCGAAATAGGCGATCGTCTGATTACCAGTTCCTTTAGCGTATAATTTTTCATCTTTCATTGTGAAATGTGAGTGCAAATACAATTAAATATATGTCATAGCAAGTTTTTTTGAGAAAAATTTTAATACCACCAAAGACGACTGTGAGTGCCGTTAAAATCGGCATGATATTGAATCGTTCTACGTCCAGTATATTCCGGATTCGGATAAACAAAGTAAGGTAACTGCCTGGCTTTTTCTGGAGTTAAACTTTCAGATAGGTCTACAATCAATTTGGAAGCATGGCAATCATTATGCACTCCTCGAAATAAATTTCTTAAATCGAGAAAATCACCATGTCGAAAGGCAAGGCCATCAGTGAGGGTATCGTCTTCAAAAAGATGATAAAAGAATGAGTTGAGTAAATCACAGCCCCGTCGGTTGTTTGAAAACTTACAAAGCAATGGGTATTTTCCAATGAAAAAGACTAAATACCAATATCTTTTCTCATAATGATTGTAGTGCGTTCCCTTGAACTTGTAAAATGATACTTTAATACCTTCTTCTTTTATTTTTTCAAGCATCAAATGAAAAGCATGATGGTATAGATGAATTAAATCGTGAGATGGTAATGCGCGTTTATAAGTTAATCGATCCTTGATTGCTCGACACACTTGTTCCTTGATATCGACGTGACATCGAACCTCTTTGATGTAAGAGATTAATAGTTTTTTCAACACTTTCGATGACTCACAAAGCCCTGCGTGGCTATGCTTTAAAGGCTCCATGATGTGATGTTGGTGATCTAACTTCATACCTCTTTGTTTTAACTCCTTTTTGCTGAGGCGATATGGCGTTACTTGAATACGTTGATTGATTTTATAATAACTCATGGGCATTTCTTTATAGTGCTAAAGATCATTGATTTGATAGATTTTAATGATTTCAGTAGTCATTGGCTCGACTTCATACTTTTACTATTTTCTTTGACAATTCGAAAAGCCACTTAATCAACAAGTAATTCTTTCAGTGTAAGACGATTAACAATGATGTACTTGGGGGCTTCAGACGCCATGATATGCCGGATCAAATCCTTAGTGGTTGAAAGACCAAGTGGTTCCGTGTCCTACCTGGTCATCAATCAGATCGATAAAACAATCAAAGAGTTCATTTTTGATGAAACCCTCAACTTGTTGTTTGATAGACAAAGGATAAAGCAAATGAATATTTGGTCCTGCATCTAATGAAAACATGATAGGAAGTTTTGAAGATGTTCTAAAATCTAAAATTCTATGGATGATTTTTACGGTATTGGGTTGCAACAATAGATAATAATTGGATGAAGACAGCATCAAGCCATGCAGCGAAAGAGCTTCTCTTTCGACTATGGGAATCATTCTTTGAATATCTCCAGTATTTAAAACTTCTCTTAGGGAAGAAATATGATTTTCTGCTTGAATCATCCTACCAGCGTAAAATGGGTGATTGTTCATCATTTGGTGCCCATGAGTACTTGATACTTTTTTGGGGTTTTTGTCGACAATCAGAATAGTATCACAAAAAGTTGAGAAAACTTGATGAACATCAATTAATTGGCTGATAGATAATCCATAGTAATTACTGCTTGTGTTAAAACTTCTAGATTCTCCCCAAATAACCAAAGGGCCTTCGATACTTCGAGATGCACTTCCGGAGCCCAATCGGGCTAAAAAGGAAGCTTTTAAGTTTTGCTCTTCTTCTGAAACGAGATCGTCATCAATTAGCTTTTCTAGTTGCACCAATCCAATAGCAATAGAAGCCATCGATGATGCTGATGATGCAATACCTGAACTATGGGGAAAAGTATTGTTACTATTAATTTTAAAATGGTGATTTAGAATCCAAGGACAGTACTCAATAAGTCGATTAAAAAAGGTTTTGATTTTGGATTCGAATTTTTTTTGAGGTTTTGCATCAAAAGTAAAATCTACTGATAATCCTTTATGTTGCTTGGGTGTGATTATAATGTGAGTTTGTGTTGTTGCTTTTGATAGGGTAAAACTAATGGATGGATTGATTGGAATTTGCAGTTCTTTTTTCCCCCAATATTTGACCAATGCAATGTTGCTTGGAGCTTGAGTTTCAATACTAGCATCAATTTGTTTGCTATAATTTCGGGATTTAGAAGTTTTTAGTATAGAAAGATATGGATTTGACAAATCTTTAGATTTTCACCAAAAGTAGAAATATATAGAGTCTCCAATAAAATAAATGAGAAAAATCATTTGGAGATTACTTGCCACAAGGACAAAATTTTTGTGATAAGATTCCTGGGTTGAATAAATTGAAAATGATTAAAAACTCTTTTCAAGATCAAGGTTGTTTTTGAAAGAACTCCAAGAAATCAATCGGATTCGGCTCAGCATTTCTCCCAAAGACATCAATCAAAATTATTGTAATCTTTGACTTTAGTCTTCGGAAGGTGGTCGTTTCAATTCATCCAATAATTTTTGAATTTTGGGACTTGGTTTTTGCTTCATCAGTTGAAGATATTTTTGATACTCTTCCAACATCCATGTCCGCATCGATGGTATCGGTATTTGAAAAAATCCATCTTGACGAATTTGAATAATCCCACTGGAAACAATATCTTCAAATAACTTTTCACCATCTTTAATGTAAGGATTCATCTCAAAGTCTAATTCTACTTGAGAACTTGAAATGATGTTTTTTTGAAGTTCATTATCAAACAATGTATGCAAAATAGAAGCTCTTTGAATATCCTTTAATTCAGCAAAACGTCCACTATAATAGTTCTTTTTTTTGCGTTGTCCTTCCTTTAAAACATCCGATAATATTTTTTCAGATAAACAACTTTTCCCTTCTTTTAACTTTTGAGCAGCTACCTCACCATAACAAATGATATGATGAGGCCATTGATGGGTTTCTTGACTTAATCGATCGATCCAATGATTTAAATCAGGATTCTTTTTTGAAATACCAGCTCCTTGAACTAAATAGTCTTGCAATATGTTTTTTTCAGCCTTTCTGTTTAATGACTTTAAATCCATGATTCCATCATCATTAAATCGAAATATTTCAAAATCTTTGAATATTTTTCGCGTATGTCCTAATCCAGCAATAATAAAAAGCAAACCTTCTGGTAAATGAAGATTGTGTAATTGATCTAAAATTTCAATAGCAATTCCTTTTTTAACATGATCAGAACCCAGACCAATACGTATCATTTGAGCTTCATCCAGCATCAAAACTAATGGTCTTTGAATCGTTTCAGTGGTCTTGGAATCCCCTTTCGCTATTTTTTGATATTGTGTTTTTTTATTAAGGAATTTCAAATGTCAGCCCCACTCTTTGAAGTTTTTTTCATACTTCTGATCCCGAATCAAGACCCGATATAATTCATTAGGATTCCATAAAGCTTCAAAATTCATTTTTCGAATATCCCAATTCAACTCTTTTCCAATCCTCCTTAGTTCCCACAACAAGGCTGTTTTCCCAACACCTGGTGGACCTTGTATTAAGAAGCTAATTCCTTTTCCCTCTTCTTTCGATTGATACAACATTTTTTGAACCAACTGAATTTCCTCTTCCCGTCCGTGAAAGTGTTTGGCTCTTCCCCGATCAATTAAAGCTATTTTTTCAGGACTCTTCATATTCACAAAATCAAAGAAGAGACTTCTGCACTAAAGTTTTGACTTTTCGCTAAGATATAGGATTTAGTCAAAAACCTCTCTCTTTTTATTTCACCATTTTTTTACAACATGCTTGAGGGGCATAATCATAGGCCATCATTTTCGTAATTCAATAAGCTGGATTGAACCAATTTTTCCGAAAATCAAAGTACTGATGATATCTTGATCAAAGTCCATAACGAGTGTTCCATTGTTGAATACTAAAAAACTTTCTTTAGGTCTGAGTTGGTAATAGCATTTAAAATCCCGCACTTCCAATTCATTAATGAATATCTTTTAAATTTCTCATGTTTTCTGGGAGTCAATCATACGCCTTGAGTTTTTGAAAAAATCTTTTTATAAAGTGATTTTAATTTGATTTAATTAAAATCAATATCCCATCGTTTCTAAAATAAAAAAACTTAGGCCTATGACACTTGAGTATCAAATTCTCAATAATTTTGTCTTCTCAAAAAATCATTATGTACTCTAAGATCACTCTTCTAAGCACTATTGTAGCGTTTGTTGTCTTTAATATTTTGGATTATATTATTTATGGCTTATTGATTTCAGATACATTACCCTCAGACCCAATGACTCGTGATTGGAGTTTACATATCATTGGCACCTTGGTGTTGTCTTATGTCATGACATTAATCTATCTAAAATTGCAGAATCCACTTGGTGTTCAATCAGGACTTGTATTTGGTTTTTTAATTGGACTTTTATTTACTGTTGGTCAAGGTTTGATGTTGGTTGGTATCGGTCAAATGGGATTAACGGAATGGGTTAACGATGCATCAATTGGAATAGTGCTTTATTGTCTTGTTGGAGGTAGTATTGGATTTATAGCTAGCACACTAAAAAAGTAGTTGATTATTCAGTAAGCTACTTGAGTAGGAATATTGAAATTCGAAATGGTTCCTCCAAGGAGGATAGCACAATAAGTCTGTTTCTATGACAATTTATCTGGACAGCACTGATATAATGATGATACATGGCGTTCTTTGGAGTGCAAGCGTTACTTTATGGACACCCTAAAAATCATTGCAAAAGTCCATCTTGATTTAGGATCTGATGGGCAGATGGAACTCGTCACTGCTGATGAGAATAAAAACAAGGTTCATTGGTATGTGGCTTATATGAGTAGCACCTATGTTTGTTCTGAAACCGATCAATCAGCGAAACTCGATGATTACCGGAAACAATGTGTTTGGCGTCATTAAAATTTGTTTCGAAGCCAATGCCTTCATTGTCGTGTTCCCCGTGTTCGTTGTTTTTCTAGCAAAGTCAAAAGCGTCTCATTGCCCTAGGCAAAGGCTTGCCATCGTTACATCACTCCTTTTGAATGCAGGGTGATGGAATGACTGTTAGCCAATGGCCATCCATATCAAATAGCTCAGTGACTTCGTTGTGGAGTCCATATGATCCGTTGCATCATGCATCGTACGGCGGTCCGAGGATTGACCAAGCATTCGATTGGCAAGTCGCACCGTTGGAGCACCGATAAAAAAGCCTACTGACGAAGAAATCAAAATGCTACGACTATCAGTAATCCTAAAAAAGGCTTGGTTTTGGATTGGATTCAAGGTCGGCATCGAAAAGCCACTCAAACCGTTTTAAATCGCCTAGTACTTGGCAATCAAAAGCAGTCTACAAACTATCGCCACGGACAAGTGGCATGTCTCTGTCCGTTTGGACAAAGAATGCTTGCCCAAATTAAAAAATATGATGAGCAATGAACTAGTGTATGTTGCATTGAAATATTGAATAAAACGATGTCTGTCATGAGTTTAAAAACAACTGATGCAGTTTGAAAATCAAGGATTTATTTGATTTTTTTTACAACAGATGGTTTGGCACTTTTTTGACTCCCGTCAAATCCCTGAACTCCTGTGACAGTGGTGTACTTTAACGTATTGTTTTTATCAGGATGAATTTTCTTGAAAACACTGTGACAAGTAATAGCGGCTTCATGAAATCCGCATAAAATCAATTTTAATTTTCCAGGATAAGTGTTAATGTCTCCAATGGCATAGATTCCCTCAATGTTGGTTTGGTAATCTAGGGAATTATTCACTACAATGGCATTCCCTTTCGTTTTTAATCCCCATTTGGTGATAGGCCCTAACTTTGGAATTTGACCAAATAAAGGAATCAAAAAATCCACTTTTCGATTCATTAAAACACCATCATGATCTATAGTCAATGAATCGAGTTTTTTTTCTCCTTTGAGTCCAATCACTTTTCCAGGTGTCATCAACTCTATTTTTTTTTGATCTTTCAAAGATTGCACTTGATTGACTGAATCCAAAGCTCCTCTAAATTCATCCCTCCGATGAATGAGCAATAACTCTTTTGCGATTTTGGAAAGATAAATCGTCCAATCTAAGGCAGAATCTCCTCCACCAGCAATTACAATACGTTTATTACGGTATTTTTCAGGATTTGTAATGTGATAGTCAACTCCATTTCCTTCATAGGCAGCAATCGATTTGATGGGGGGTTTTCTAGGCTGAAATGAACCGAGACCGCCTGCAATAATGACAACTGGGGCGCTGTGTTTCACCCCTTTGTTGGTCGTGACAATGAATTCTCCACTTGTTGTTTTGGTTAATGTTTCAGCACTTTGACCTAATGAAAAACCTGGATGAAATGGTTGGATTTGTTCCATCAATTTGTCAATTAAATCTTGTGACATAATTTCGGGATATCCTGGAATATCATAAATAGGTTTTTTGGGATAGAGTTCAGAGCATTGTCCACCAACGATTCCAAGAGAATCGATGAGATGACATTTTAATTTTAACAAGCCAGCTTGAAAAACGGCAAATAATCCAGCAGGTCCTGCGCCGATGATCAGAATATCGGACCGAATCATTTAAATCAATTCAGACGACTTGTTGAACGCTATCAATTTGTGGGACATACCGTTTAATGGTCATTTCCACACCAGTTTTGAGTGTCATTTGATTTACAGTACAATCCACACAATTTCCATGGAGTTGTACTTGAACAATACGATTATCGATGATCGACACAAGAGATATATCACCTCCATCGGATTTTAAAAATGGTCGTATTTCCTCGAGAGCCAAATTGACTTTTTTTTTGATTTCTTCTCTAGTCATGACATTTCTTTAACTGCTTGACAACCAGTCATGGTTGTGATTTCCACTATTTTGGTTGGCGGTAAAGTTTTATTTCTTTTTAACAATTGATGCACCATATTTTGTGTGATGTTTCTGAAAGAGTCAACAATTTCTCCACCATTTTGTAGAGAAGCAGGTCTTCCAAAATCAGATGCCTCACGAATGCTTTGTACCAAAGGGACTTGGCCTAAAAAAGGGACATCCTTGTCTTTGGCTAACTTTTGAGCTCCTCCCATTCCAAAAATATAGTATTTGTTGTTTGGTAATTCCTTAGGGGTAAAATAACTCATATTTTCAATTAATCCCAAAACGGGAACTGATATATGTTCTTGTTGAAACATAGCAATTCCTTTACGTGCATCAGAAAGAGCAACGTGTTGTGGTGTACTCACAACCACAGCTCCACTGAGAGGGATCGCTTGGACAATACTCAAATGAATGTCCCCAGTACCAGGAGGTAAGTCAACCAGAAGAAAATCAAGATTTCCCCAAGCTGAATCAAATATTAATTGATTGAGAGCTTTCGAAGCCATGGGGCCTCGCCAAATGATGGCTTGACTAGGTTTGGTGAAAAAACCAATGCTTAAAATTTTGACGCCATAATTTTCTAAAGGCTCCATTTTTTCTTTTCCATGGACTCTGACAGATAAAGGCCTTTCTCCTTCTAAATCGAACATGGTAGGAACAGAAGGTCCGTAGATATCTGCATCCAAAAGACCAACTCGAAGTCCCATTTTAGACAACGTGACTGCAATATTTGCAGCGATAGTTGATTTTCCTACACCCCCTTTACCAGATGAAATGGCAATGATTGAATCAACACCGTCAATAGATTTTCCCCTTAACTGAATAGTGTTTGTTTTTGGAGAATTTACCACTTGGACTTTGATATTGATTTTGGCTTTTTCATAGACCTTTTGGTGGATGGTTTGAAGAATGGCTACTTCAGTTTTTTTCCGGGCTTGTAGGGTAGGTGTCGGAAGTGTTAAATCAATATCAACTTGATCGCCAAATACCTGGAGGTTTTTAATACATCCGGCATCGACAATATTTTGTTGACTTCCTGGTAGATAAACCTCTTTGAGAGCCTCGAGAATATCAGATTTTTTAAGGGCAGTCACCAAAAGTATGAATCGCGCAAATTTATGAAATTAACAACCTTTGAGATTCGTCTTTATTCTTTAATGGGTCCCAAAGTAAATTCTCAAAGTTTACAATTTGATCATCAATGACTTGAATTCCCTCACTGTTAAGTAAATGCTGCATTTCATTCAAATCTTTAAAATGATGCTTTCCCGTGAGTAATCCATGTCGATTGACAACGCGATGTGCTGGAATATCAGATTGTTTATGAGAAGCATTCAAGGCCCAACCTACCATTCGGGCACTTTGAGGAGATCCCACAAGACGTGCGATTGCTCCATAAGTGGACACTCTGCCTTTGGGAATGAGCTTTACCATTTGATACACTTTATCAAAAAAATCATGTTGATGATGGTTCATTTTAATAATTCGAAACTGATGAATTTTATGGGTTTATTCTGATTGATAAATCTTTGCTCGTAAAAGGTAATGACATTTCTAGCACATGCTGGTGATTGTTGGCTTTGATGAACATCGTTAATGACTTGATGGATTTTACAAGGAAAGTTTTCTAATTGCCCCAAAGTATAGCCAAAAAGAAATTCAGAATCTGTTTTCAAATAGACTCGATTATTCGTTTTAAGAAGTTCGGTGTATTTTTCTAAAAAACTTTTATGGGTCAAGCGATGTTTTGTTTGACGAAATTTAGGTTGTGGATCTGGAAAAATAATCCAAAGCTGGTCTACCTCATTTTCAGAAAAATAGCGTTCAATATGTTGGATTGGACTGCGTAAAAAAGCAACATGATTCATTTTTTGCTGGGTTGCCGTTTTCGCTCCTCTCCATATTCTTGCTCCTTTAATATCAATGCCGATGTGATTGATTTGAGGAAACTTTAGGGCATGATAAAGGGTATATTCTCCTTTTCCACATCCTAATTCGAGCCATATAGGAAAGTCATTGTTAAAGTGAATCTTATTCCATTGACCTTTTAAATGAAAAGAATTATTGGCTTTCCAAGGCTCAGAATCTTGAATCAAATTTTGAAACGTAGCATTTTCTTCAATTTTTCGCTTTTTATTCTTCTTGCCCAATAGTTTTCAATTTAATCTTGTTCGAAGATGTGTACTTCTGGATTGTAAATAGGTAAAGAAAAGACAAATTTAGTTCCCTCTTGAGGATTGCTTGTCACTTCAATGTTTTGATTGTGAGCTTCAATAATATGTTTGACAATGGCAAGCCCTAAACCAGATCCTCCTTTATTTCTACTTCGGGTTTGATCGACTCGATAAAAACGTTCAAAAAGCCGTGGCAAATGAATGTCATCAATACCTTGTCCATCATCAGAAACACTAATCAATATGTGATTGTGATCTTTTACAAAAGAAACCTTTGTAAGACCTCTGTTTTTACCATATGTGATGGAATTACTAATTAAGTTGGTTAACACCTGCTGGATTTTTTCTTGATCAGCCCAGACAGAAATTCGGTCCATACCATTTTTTTCCATTAGGAATTGAATGGATTTCTTGTGGGCTTCCATTTCAAATAGTTCGAATACTTTATCAGTTAATTGATCGATGTCAAAAGGGTATAAATCAAGAGTATAGATATCGCTTTCAAATTTGGCAATGGTGTCTAATTCATTGACAATTGAAATGATTCGATCCACTCCTTTAGCCGTTCTTTCTAAATACTTTTCTGTCAATTTCTTTTTTTTATGAGCCCCATCCAATAGCGTAAGTACATATCCTTGGATGGTAAATAGTGGGGTTTTTAATTCATGAGAAACATTTCCAATAAATTCTTTACGATATTGTTCTCGTTCTTGAAACACTTGACTTTCGAGTTCCTTTTCAAATTGAATCTTAAATACTTTAGAAAGAAAACGTTCGATTTTTTTCGGAAGCTTATTTGATGAGTCGGTACTGTTGGATTTATCAAAGAAGTATTTATGTTTCAGTAAAGTCAATACAATGAATTCAATGGAAAAAAACAAGACCACCGATGAAATTGAAAATAGAATCAATACCCAATAGAATCTATGATTCAAACTATATTGAATAGGAGTACTATCCCAAAAAAACGCAACGCTATAAACCACAAAAACGATCAAGAGTGAAACCATTACAGATATAAGTAGTTTTATGACGTAATACACTGCTAATGGAGATTTACTTGTTGAATACTGTCTGTTAACGATGAATTGATGAAACAATCTATCTCAAACTTCGAGAGTGCATGAATTTATATCCCACTCCTTTGATGGTTTTGATATATTTTTTTCCGATTTTTTTTCGAAGTTTTCTCATGTGGACATCGATTGTTCGTTCACCGACTTGGCTATCCCCCCAGACATAATCGAGGATTGTCTCACGTTGAAAAACTTTTCCGGGTTGCGATGCCAATAAAAACAATATTTTGAATTCTTTTCTAGGTAAATTGATGATTTTCTCTTCAATGGAGACGCTATGAGCTTCTTTATCGATTAGAAATTCATCAAATTGTATTGTAGAATATGAAAGCGGACGATCCGTAAGCCGACGTAATAAACTTTTGATTTTGGACACCAATATCTTGGGTTTTATGGGTTTGGTGACATAATCATCAGCTCCAGCATCATATGCTGCTAGTTGTGAGTATTCTTCTCCTCGTGCCGTTAAAAACAAAATGATGGTGTCATTAAAACGACCATCCTCTCTCAATTTTTCACATGTTTGAATTCCATCCATTTTAGGCATCATGATATCAAGAATGATTAAATGTGGATGTTTTAAAATGGCGATATCGATACCTTCTTGACCATTGATAGCCGTAAAAACTTTATAACCTTCTTTACTGAGATTGAAACGAATGATCTCGAGAATATCTGGTTCGTCATCAACCAATAGTATGCGAATTTCTTCTTTTTTCACCTTAAGAAAATCAAATTTAACTTTTTGATATGAAAATTTGAAGCTATGTTCAACGATCGAGTGCAACATAAACAATCTACTGTCCATTCTTTCATTAAGAAGATTCCTATCGGTATCATTCAAATGTTCCGTAATGAAATAAGAAATCAAGGTTTTATTTAATTAGTGGTTCCTATGAGATTTAGATTGTGGGGAAATAATGAAGGCCTTGTCTATGAATTAAAATCCAAAATAGTCTACAAAGTGTCTGTAATGATTAATTTTGTGAATGAATGAAGTAAGATTATTTTGCATCAACAATTTGAGTATTGTTTTAAGATTGTTTCATATTATTTAATCACATGATGACAGAGAAAAAACTCCCAGTGACTGTTTTAAGTGGTTTTTTGGGATCAGGAAAAACGACACTTCTTAACCATATCTTACATAATAAAAAAGGGTTGAAAGTTGCTGTTATAGTCAATGACATGAGTGAAGTAAATATTGATGCTGATTTTATTAAAAGTGAAAACATTTTGTCTCGAACTGAAGAGAAGCTAGTGGAAATGAGTAATGGTTGCATCTGTTGTACATTAAGAGAAGATCTGATGATTGAAGTTGAGAGAATAGCAAAAGAAAATAGGTTTGATTATTTGTTGATAGAAAGTACGGGAATTAGCGAACCCATTCCTGTTGCTCAAACGTTTTCTTTTATGGATGGAGAAAATGGCATCGATCTTTCTCAATTCAGTTACATTGATACGATGGTGACTGTAGTGGATGCATTCAATTTCTTTAGGGATTTTGGGAGTCCAGAAACGTTAATGGATCGAAAACTGACCAATATGGAGGGAGATGAAAGAACCATAGTGAATCTCCTAACTGATCAAATTGAGTTTGCTAATGTGATTCTTCTCAACAAAGCGGACTTGATTTCAACAGAGCATCTTGGTATTTTAAAAGTCTTTATCAAAAAATTGAATCCATTGGCTAAGATTATCGAATCAGTTTTCAGCAATATAGAACCCGAAGAAATTCTTAATACGGGCCAGTTTGACTATGAAGAAGCAGAAAAAAGTGCAGGTTGGATTGAGGAACTCAATAAAGCTGAGCATACTCCTGAAACTGAAGAATATGGTATTACTTCATTTGTGTTTCGAAGTAAAAAACCTTTTGACCCAAAACGATTTTGGGATTTTGTACAGCACAAATTTCCAAGTTCGGTCATTAGGAGTAAAGGATTGTTTTGGTTAGCCTCTCGAAATAAACAAGCTCTTATATGGAGTCAAGCAGGAGGATCATTAAAAGCAGACAGTGCAGGAGTTTGGTGGTGTAGTATGCCTTTTAATAAGCGCATTAGTTATTTATCATTTGTCGAAAATCAAGACCAAATTGAAGCCACTTGGGATACAATATATGGTGACCGAAAAAACGAAATTGTCTTTATTGGAAGGAATATGGAAAAAGAACTGATTCAAAGGGAACTAGAGGCTTGTTTATCTACCGAACAAGAGTTATCAAGTCAAAGATGGAAAGAAAGTTATCAAGATCTATGGCCTGTTGAAAGAGTTTATGCTTTATAAATTGACAAGGAAATAACTACCGTAAAGCCAAAAGAGTTCTTCATGGATTCTTATTTCTTGGATGTGAAATTTTGTTTAAGTAAAGGACAGCCATTGGATTGCCAATGTCTCAAAATTGTTTGGTAAAAATCGGCCCAAAAACTATTTCAAATTCATTCGACTTTTTTCATTGTTGTCTCAGCAAACCTCAGTATTTTGATGAGCATGCTTTGATTCTTTTCAAACATCAGTACACGAATAATTTGATTTATAGACGATATTGTCAACAAATAGGTAAGTCAATAAAAAGTGTCCATAAAGTGGATGAAATTCCATTTTTGCCTATTTCATTTTTTAGATCTCATAAAGTTTACAGTTCCAACAAACCACATGAAATCGTCTTTGAATCTTCTAGAACAACCTCTGAGGTTCCTTCCAAACACTTTGTTCAAGATGTCAAGATATATGAAAAAAGTTTTTTAACTGGATTTGAAAATATACTTGGTTCGGTTTCAGATTATGCGATACTGGCTTTACTACCTACTTATTTAGAGCGAAAAAATGCTTCCATCATCTATATGGTGAATGCGTTAATTCGATATTCTAGAAATCCTGATAGTTCTTTCTATTTAAAGGAGTATCAAACTTTAGCCAGCCAGCTTAAAAAATTCAATAGGCAACATAAAAAAAACATATTGTTTGGGTTGAGTTCAGCATTACTGGAATTTGCTCAACAGTATCCCTTACAACTAAAAAATACAATTGTTATGGAAACTGGAGGTACCAAGGGTATGTCTCAAGAAATATCAAAACAAGAATTACATGATCGATTAAAAAAAGCTTTTGGACTTACTTCAATTCATTCAGAATATGGTATGACTGAATTATTAAGCCAAGCTTATTCTGTTTCTGATTATATATTGAAGACACCTCCTTGGATGAAAATTTGGATTGCAGATGTGACCGATCCATTTGAGATTTTGGGATACAATAAAACAGGAGCCATTCATGTCATTGATTTAGCCAATATCGATTCTTGTTCATTCATTGCCACCCAAGATTTAGGAAAGCTTAAAAGCGAATCTACTTTTGAATTAATGGGTCGATTTGATCATGCCGATATCAGAGGGTGCAATCTACTATTCAATTGATGATTAATAAACAGTAATTCTTTTTTCCACTTTGTAATAAAATAAAACCTTGGGCTATTAAATCTTTGGAGGTTAATTGGTAGGTTTGATTTACTTTTTCCTTGTTGACTGAAATTGAATTTGCTTCAATGGCTCGTTTGGCTTGTCCTTTAGACTTGAAAAATTGTTGGTTTAAGATGAGTGCATCAATGATGGAAAATCCATCATTTAATTTTTCTTTGCTGATACATGCAGTAGGGAGCCCTTCAAATACATCCAAGCAATTTTGGTAGCTCAAAGATTTAAAATCATGAAGAGTCGATCTACCAAACAGAATGTTACTTGCCGTTTTTGCAACATCTAAATCTTTTCTAGAGTGAACTAACTGAGTCAACTCGTTAGCCAATGTGCTTTGTAGTTTTCGAAGATGTGGTTCGTTCTGATGTTCTAATAAAAGATTTTCAATTTCAACTTGATTTAAAAATGTAAACACTTTAATTAATTTCTTAGCCTCTTTATCAGAAAGATTAATCCAATATTGATAAAAACGAAATGGGGAAGTTAGTTTAGGATCTAGCCAAATATTTCCTTGTTCTGTTTTGCCAAATTTGGAACCATCTTCTTTAGTGATTAAAGGGCATGTGATTCCATAGGCTGGTTTATTTAATTTTCTTCGGATTAATTCGATGCCCGTCGTGATATTACCCCATTGATCACTTCCTCCCATTTGTAGTGTACAATTGTAATTTTTATACAAATGATAAAAGTCAAACCCTTGCAATAATTGATAAGTAAACTCTGTAAAAGACATGCCAGAACCTTGATTGGGTTTGATCCTATTTTTAACCGAATCTTTAGCCATCATATAGTTAACGGTAATGTGTTTACCAATTTCCCTCGAAAAATCAATGAGGGAATAATCTTTTATCCAATCGTAATTATTCAATAGTTTGGCAGCATTTTTAGTAGATGGATTAAAATCCAAAAATTTGGTCATTTGTTCTTGTATCGACAAACAATTATTTTCCAAAGTTTCTCGGTTTAATAATTTTCTTTCTTCTTTTTTACCAGCTGGATCGCCGATCATTCCAGTGGCTCCTCCTAACAAGATGATAGGTGTGTGACCTGCCAATTGAAAATGACGCAAGACATTCATTTGTAGGAGATTACCAATATGAAGAGAATCCGAGGTCGGATCAAAACCAATATATCCAGATGCACTTGAAGAAGCTAAATTTTGTTCAATATTTGGAGTTGAATTATGTATTAGGCCTCTCCACTGAAGATTTTTTACGAAGTTTTCCAATGTCATATTTTGGATCGTCAAAGATATATTTAAACAAATTAGAGGTTATTTTGTCTTTTGATGGAATTAGTTACAGGAGCCACTAGATTAATCGGGGCTCACTTATTATGTAAATTAGCTACACGTTCTGGTTCAAAGGTTTGTGGACTTTTTCGAACAAAAAAGAATCGTCAAAAGGTCAAACAGTATTTTTTAAAATTAGATCGAAATAAGACGAAGAACTATCATAAAATTATTTGGCAATAAGCCAACTTATTGAAGATTGAAGAGGAAGTTTCAAAGGAATTTATAAAGTCTACCACTTTGCCTCGCTAGTTTCCTTTGCATCAAAAGATCATCAAAAATTATTTCAAAACAATATTTTGGGAACAACTCATTTGGTCAACCTCGCCATTGAAAACAAAGTAGAAAAGATTCTTTATGTGAGTTCCGTTGCAGCTATAGGGTTAAAAAATGGTAAAACAATCATTAATGGATACCAAATGACCAATCAACCACATTTTCATTCGTATTATGGGGTATCAAAACATATAGCAGAAATAGAAGTTTGGAGAGCTTCACAAGAAGGAATTCATGTTCAAATTGTATATCCTGGAGTGGTGTTGAGATCATTATTTTTCAATAGAAGTTCAGGAAAATGGATTCCACAAGTAAAAAAATCAACCGGTTTTATACAAAAGGAAATGATAAGTTCAACGATCTAGTGCAACAATTAAAATTCGTAGTCAATGGTTTGACTGGAAGGTTATTAGGATCCATTCAAGTGTTTCCTATCGATTGTGACATGTCGTTGTATCCTAACGGAAGTTTGTGAACGTAATTCACAAACTTCCGTTAAGGGCCGATAAGGTCAACAAGCTCAAAGTCTTAAGCATTCAAGGCAATGAAGATTTAGAAACCATCAGTTTTAAGGCTTTAAAAGAAG
>JAPORT010000075.1 GCA_026710085.1 Flavobacteriaceae bacterium
ACGAAAAATGTGTAGCAGCCCAAAATTGGTGGACAGAGAATCATGAACATTGGGATTCTGTCCGAGGTGAATGGAATGAGACGATTGCTAAAAAAGAAGATATCGTTTTATAGTTACTACCCTTATATCTACAATACTCTTGATTCGTCGTGTATGATTTTATCATATGCCCCAATCATTTGTTCCCCGATGTTTAGCATCCAGTCAAAACATTTTTCGTATTCTCTTCTGTTGTCAAAATTTATCGGGTAGGAAGACTCTATCTTGTGTACAAGGTACCCCCTTTTCGGTGGGGTAAAGTATACTTTACTACCTCCACCCACTAATTCATTAAATCTATCTGCTTGTGCTTTAATCTTTTCAAATGTTGATTTATTATCTAGACGCAAACGTATGTCTACTCTATTTCGAGAAGGAATGTGGTAAAAACATGTTCTGATATCAATATTGTTGTACTTAATATCTAGATAATTGTTATGTGGTTTGTAGAATTTGAACCTAGCAACACTTCTTGAATTTGCGTAATCTATAAACTCTTCGAAAAAATTGTAGTGTTCTAAGTTGTTAGAATTTTGGTATATATTACTTTTTATTCGAATCATTGTATCAGTTTGATACCAAAAATATGAATTTCTTTGTGTTTCATTGTTGAAGATACTAGCTGTGTTGGTAACCGTTGATTCAAGTGTTATCTAGAATCAATTTTTTGCAAATTCCAATAGGGGTTCTATATTACCAATATCTGCCTCCTTGATAGCATCGATATAAATCTTTCTTGACAGTTTAACATCTTTTATGTTAAATCCCCAAGTAAAAAGTTGTTCGTTAAATACTTTCTCAATTAATATGTCGGCCATCAATCTTGAATGTCTCCCATTTCCATTTGGAAAACAATGAATTTGCACAATTTTATGTTTAAATCGAATGGCTATTTCTTCAGGTTTGAAAATTGAATGGGTAATCCAATATTTAGTATCGTCTAAAACTTGCTTTAATTCAACACCGATTCTTGGCCATGATACGCCAAGGTTTTTTTCAGATTTTCTGAACTTCCCAGCCCAGTTCCATACGTCTCCAAACATTCGAAAATGAACCTCTTTGATAAATTTTTCTGTGAAAATCATTTCTTTGTTAAAAGAACCCCTCATGGTCCATTCAATAGCTTTTTCAACATTTTGATGTTCAAATTCATTTAGCTCTTCTTGAAACCGAAGGTGTTTGATTCGCAGTCCATCAGTTTCATTCTGATCTAATGGAGTTTGATTATGAAAGGTTTTAAAATTTAATGCCATAGAGACTTTCTCATTTCAAGCTTTAGTTCATTAGCTAATTCAACAATGGATTGGGTCAGTTTATTTTGATTGATTTCTTGATTTTCTAATTTCATGGTTTGATTGGTTCGAGATACAATCTTCTTTGCTAATTCATTAGCTTTTATTTCTACAAATTTTTCTAATGTCCCATTTTTAGGAGCAAATCCATAGATAAAATGCAAATTCAAGCTGTCGCCAATTTTTTTCATTTTTTTTAAGGTGATTTGCCCTGTAGCTTCACGTTGTTCAATTTTTTGTATAGCCCCCCTTGAAAGTTTTAATTTCTTCCCTAACTGTTCCATAGTCATATTTAATCCGCTTCTAATGGTCGAAATCCATCCTTTTTCAGGAACCAAAACTTTTTCTAATCCATGGAAAGGAACCAAACTCAAATCAAGTTGTTTAATCAATAGGTGCTTTTTATTTCTCATGATTCAAATGCTTATAGTGAAGCAAAATTAATAAAAGTCGACATATATGTATACAATATATGTAAAGTATACATTAAAGAGTTCTATTTTGATTTTTCCTTATTTCCAAACAAATTATTATTGCACTAGATAGTTGAACATGGCATTTTTATCGGTTTTCACCACCAAAGAAAACGTAGTGATGATGATAAATAATTGAAATTAGTGATAGATAATAACACAAAACATATCCAGAAGTGCCAACAATGCGATTTTAGTTAGCAACCAATGAATACCTCCATAACCTCGTCATTCACTAAACTTGGAATGAACTGTTCAATACGATAAAAACAGTTGAGTGAGTATCAGCATAAAAACACCAATCATTAAGGGAAACACAACAAATCGTTGATAAAACTTACTGACTTTATGGTAGCCATTGGTTTCATGAAGCACTCTTTTCACCTCTTTCATATTCTTATCTAGCGAATCAAGTCGTTTATCCATGTTATTAAATCGGTCTGTGATTAAATTAACAATAGCATTTTGATGATTGGATCTATCCATGGTCTATTGACTAGTGAAAGGGAATCACAAAAGTAAGAAACAAATCAAGAGAAGATAAGTTCTTATCATTACTCCCATTTTATTTGCCATTAAAGTGAGGCAAGAGTAATAAAAGCAGACATATATGTATACAAAAAACATGGAAAGTAGACATAAAATAGATTTAATGTAGTTTTCCCTATGAATTTCAACGGTTTTTTTGACCGTGTTTACTTCAATGAGCAAGAGTGTTACATACATTAAGATTGGTTACTTTAGCGTTTAGTGGAAAAGAAGATAAATAGAGGATAGTTTACGCATCCTATCATGGAAAAATATTTAAAAAACGTTTATAACATTTACAAAAATTTTTCGGGAAAAGAGGATTTCTATCCAGGACCAAGACTCACGAGGATTGATAATGAAAATCCTAAATATCTGATTTTGGGAATCAATCCTTCAAACTCAATTGATAAAGTAAAGCAAGTTTTATCCAAGGCTTCTTTTTCTACTCAAAATTCTGAAGAAATGGAGAGATTAAGAAAACTGAAACAAAAACTAAACTCTCAATCGAAGTATGATGAATTTCTATGTTTCGAAAATTATGATGACAACAGAACTCAAATCGCTTATTTACAAAACCTGGCTCACAAGTTCCACTCACACTTTATAAAACACAACTATTTCCTTGAAAAATTAGGGTTGTGTAGAGAAGACTATGCTTTTTTTGATCTTTTTCCTCTTTGGCAGATAAAACAATGCGATTTAATCAAGAAATTAAAACTCTATTCTAAACTAAAAAAAGATCTTCTTGATGAGCTTTATGAATTTCTTATTAGAAAAAAATCAATAGAATACGTATTGTTTCTCAATGTAAAGGCATATAATGTTTTTTCTGCATTTCAAAGACTTGTGATAAGATATAAAAATGAAATACCAATTAAAATGGAGTTGCAGAAAAGAAATTGTAAAGTGCGTGAAAGTTCAATTTCGCTTAATGGAAGAAATATAAAAGCATGGGGTTTTGGTATAGGTGGAAGATTTGGGTATAATCAAATGGATGAGTTGGCAAGCCACTTCAAGCATAGATTTAATTGAAACGGGTCACGGTAAAAGAAAAGGATGTTTACTTCAAGGAAGTTGCGGAGAAAGAGGGATTCGAACCCCCGGAGGGTGTGACCCCTCAACGGTTTTCA
>JAPORT010000053.1 GCA_026710085.1 Flavobacteriaceae bacterium
GAAGCTCAGTCTGATGGTATCATGATTTCTGGTTTGGTCTGTAAAAACTTTAGTTTTCCTTATTCTAGAGTATCCTCTAAAGAATCTTTATTCGAGTATTTAGAAAAACACAAGATTGTCACCATATCCGATGTCGATACGAGAGCTTTAGTTGGATATATCAGAGATCATGGTGCCATGAATGCTGCGATTACCACTCAAACCAATGAATTAGAGTCAATTCAGAAAAAACTGAGTAAGATTCCTAAAATGGAAGGTCTTGAGTTGGCATCGAAAGTATCGACCGAAAAACCTTATTTCTTTGGTAACGAAAATGCTTCATGCAAAGTAGCTGTTATTGATTTAGGAGTCAAAAAAAGTATTTTAAGAAAATTAAGTGCTTTAGATATTTATATCAAAGTTTTTCCATATAATAGTACTTATGATCAAATCACACAATGGCAACCCGATGGTTATTTATTTTCAAATGGACCTGGCGATCCCCAACCACTGATGGATGCTCAACAACTAGCAAAAATGATCATTGAGAAAGGCTTGCCATGTTTGGGAATCTGTTTAGGACATCAAGTGATGGCACTAGCCTCTAATGTCAAAACATTTAAAATGTTTAATGGCCATCGAGGCATCAATCATCCCATTATCAATTTAGAAACGGGAAGGGGTGAAATCACTTCTCAAAATCATGGATTTGCAGTCGATAAAAATTCAGTAGAACAACAACCGAATCTGACCATCACACATCAACATCTCAATGATGGAACAGTTGGTGGATTATCCTATGGTTCGGACTATTGTTTTTCGGTACAATACCATCCTGAAGCCAGCCCTGGACCCAATGATTCAGATTATCTATTCCAACAATTCATAAATAAAATCAAACAATATCAAACCCAAGAAATAATTAATTCATAAATATCATGAGTATCATTCTTGATGTCATTGGACGTCAAATATTTGATTCCAGAGGAAATCCAACCGTAGAAGTAGATGTGGTGTTAGAAACAGGTGTTTTGGGAAGAGCCTCCGTACCATCTGGTGCTTCAACGGGCGAACATGAAGCTGTCGAATTAAGAGACGGTGGAAAATCATATATGGGTAAAGGTGTTTCCAAAGCAGTATCCAATATCAATAATCAGCTAAAAAAGGCATTACTAGGCCATTCTGTTTTTGAACAACAGCGAATCGATCAAATGATGATTGATTTGGACGGCACTTCTAATAAAGCCAATCTTGGTGCGAATGCCATTTTAGGTGCTTCACTAGCCGTTGCAAAAGCTGCAGCTAATGAATACGCGATGCCACTTTATCGATACATTGGAGGGGTTCATGCACACCAACTACCGGTTCCATTGATGAACATCATCAATGGTGGTTCTCATTCAGATGCCCCCATTGCATTTCAAGAGTTTATGATCGTACCGATTGGCGCAGAAACCTTCTCTCAGGCATTACAAATGGGCGCAGAAATATTTCATCATTTAAAAAAGGTATTAAAGGAGCGCCATCTCAGTACAGCTGTGGGTGATGAGGGGGGATTTGCTCCCCATTTAAAAGGGACGGAAGATGCCCTAGATACCATATTACTAGCTATTGAAAAAGCTGGTTATACTCCATCGGAACAAGTAAAAATCGCTTTGGATTGCGCCTCGAGTGAATTTTATAAAGACCAACAATATAATTATCAACTATTTGAAAACCAAAGTGGTCAAATATTGGACTCTGATGCTCAGGCTCAATATCTTTCTGAGTTGTGTCATAAATACCCCATCATATCGATTGAAGATGGCATGGATGAAAACGACTGGGATGGTTGGAAAAAATCCACCCAATTAATTGGAGATTCAGTCCAATTGGTTGGTGATGATTTATTTGTCACCAATGTGGATCGTCTTTCAAAAGGCATTAATGAAAACATTGCCAATTCGATATTGATTAAAGTCAATCAAATCGGCACATTGACTGAAACGATTGCTGCCGTTGAATTAGCCCACCGTGCAGGATATACTTCGGTCATTTCACACCGATCTGGTGAAACCGAAGACAATACCATTTCTGATTTAGCTGTTGCTTTAAATACCGGACAAATTAAGACAGGCTCTGCATCAAGAAGTGATCGCATGGCCAAATACAATCAACTCTTAAGAATAGAACAAGAATTAGGAAATCAAGCCTTTTATCCTGGAAAAAAAGCGTTTAACGTCATCTGATGTTCATGCTAAATCACAAAAAGAGTCAACTATTTTTTTGAATCGGTTTTCGCTTTATGATGGCTTTAAATAGATTTTCTTCTCGATGATCCTCAAATTCTATGTTAGGATATTCTTTTAGTGAACGTAATATTCCACTTCCTAAACCACGATAAAGTATTTTGGGAGCGAATGAATATAGAAGAGGATTACGAGCAACTGAAACGCCCATTTTAATATTGGCTACAGTTAATTTGTTCGGTAGGTGTCCTGGACTGATAATTTCAATTCGGTCTTTAAAAACAAACAATTTGATAGGTGAACGAATAAAATAATCTCTGTGAATTAAAGCATTGGTTATTAATTCTTGGATCACATTTCTTGGTATTTCTGGAATGCCAACTGAATTGAAGCCTTGATCTTTCTGAACATGATGAATATTGGATAGTACAAAACTTACTGCTTGTTGATAAATATCTATGAGTTTTCCATTAAAATCTTTACTATCTATGTAGTTCGTATCAGTAATATCATTTCCAAAAAAGGCTACCGCTTTTAAATTAAAAACTGGCAACAGATTTTGTGGTTTAAGAGCAAATAACAAAACACCACAGTAATTCAATGTGCCATCAGAAGCTAGTTTCATATTTTCCAATAACTGTTTCAGTGAAATGTTTTGATCTTCTATTCGTTCACCATATTCTTTGATGAAAAACTTTGAAAAAAAGGTTCTGTCAATATCAGCCAATGTGGCATCATCAACTAAGGAGGCATCCGTTTTGGCTAATCCTGCTCTTTGATACAGCCGAATAATTTCTTCACGTGAACTGACCTTTATGGTATCGGAACCTATTTTTTTGTAAATCTGATGGTTCTTATCCATATAGGGCTTGTTTAATCCTATAGGAACAAAAACGATAATTAATTTTCCAAGTTTCAAGGAAAATGTTTGTGTTGTTATCCGATGATTAATTGGTTTCACATGTTGTGAAATGGCATTTGAAATATGTTGATTAATACGAATCACATCATCGGTATTTAGCCCTGATATTTCGCCTTGATCGGTAACCCCAATAATGATAGTGCCACCATCATCAGAATTACTGAAGGCAACAATTTCTTTTGAAAGATTCTCAAGATGTTTTATGTTGCTTTTAAACTGATGTTTGGAGTCTTCACCATTGGCAATGGTTCCCAATAATTCTTCTAATTCCAT
>JAPORT010000011.1:0-15928 GCA_026710085.1 Flavobacteriaceae bacterium
TCTTCTAAGTCCTCTTTGACTTGAGCTAATTGCGTTTCAATCTCCTCTTTCAGTTGGTCTAAATCCGCCTGAGATAAAGCACCACTAGCCGCCGTGGCCAAGGCAGTCTCTAATTCGGTGAGCTTCGCCTGAAGACTCGCTAAGGCCGTATCCAAAGTCGTTTTCTGAGCTGCTGCTAATGTGGTTTGTAATTCAGACTTCAACTTGTCGATATCCTCTTGAGACAAACTGTTTTTTGCCGCATCATTCAAGGCCGTTTGTAAGTTGGCAATCTTCCCATTGAGGTCTGTCTGGGCATTCGTTAAACTCGTGCCCAATGTCGTGCTCACACCAGCGACTGCTGTTTCGATATCGTCTTGGATACTCTTTCGAATGTTCCCAATTTCTGTTTGGAGGGAAGTCACCTGAGTGGCCACCCCTTGCAGTGCCTGCACTTGGGTGGTTAAGGTCGCGATCTGACCATTCAAGTCATCAAAGCGATCATCATAGTTTTTACAGCCTGCAGCAATCACTGCGAGAACTGTAACTAGAATAAAAATTCTTTTCATATAAAAATAAATAAGGTTTTCAATATTGAATGTTAGGAATCTTAAGCTTGGGAATCCATCGACCATCACCGACCATGAATCGAGGCATCGCTGGAGCGTTGGGATGAAACAAGGCATCCAAATACCATCTCAGATAGGAGACAATGGAAATAAAAGAAAAAAGAGGGTGGTGGCTAGGCCAAAGGGCGCTCGAACTAGAGCCGTTTACAGAATTTTTTGGGGGGGGGTAGCGACTACGTGACTCATGGCAACACCTTTGGAGATCATAGTGTGGAGGCTTCAAATATCGTGCCAATCGTCATGCTGAAGCCGTTCGTTCCGTCCAATCAGCGGAAACCATGATCTTGGTGGCTCGATTACAATGGGGGTGGATCGCGGTTGAACCCACCACAGAAAAAAAGACGGCTGATCGGAAGTTTTCGCACTGTCGAAACCCTCTAGCTACGGTTTTGATTTGTTCGGATCGAGCATTGGATGGTTTGAAAACCAAGGTATGGAGCATTCCATCGAGATGTCTTTAGAAAATCTTGGTCTCGTCCATGATTTCTCGGATGCCTCTTGCTTTCACTTGGTCCAATCAAGAGGGGAACCGCTCCTTGGCTTGTCTGATCTCGAAAGACTGGAAAATAGCTTTCAAATCTTCACGAGATGTCCAAGCCTGACTAGATTGTAAGTTCGTTGGTTGCATGGCCTCGAAGAGGATGGCTTGTTTTTCAGTTCTCTTTTGTGGATTCTTCCAAAAAGCATCGCGGCTGTTTTTAAACCAGCATGATGTTGAACTTCTCGGCATCTCATGGCGTGGAAGGCTTGATGGAGGTCCTTGATCCAATGGAATCGATCATGGATCCCAATAGGCCGATGGCAAGCGTTCTTTGCCCAAACGAACTGAAACAAGCCCCCTATCCGTGGTGATGGCTTGGACAGACTGGTTTTGTTCATTAGGGACGAGGCGATGGAACACGGTTGGGGGGGCGATGCCGACCTTGAATCCAAGACCAAGCCTGTTTCAGGATTACGGATCACCCTGGGGTCGTTAGGTCAATGTTGGTCGGCTTTTTCATCGATGCTTCAATGAGGTCGTTCCTCTAGAGAACGATGAGCTCCTCCTCGCTCCACCGCCCGATGCGACGGATGGTATGGGCTCCATAACGAAGCCACGGAGCGGTTTTGGATGGATGACCATTGGCGAGAAGTCGTTCCCATCGCCCCAGATTCAACATGCGTGATGAAACAATGAATCGGCTCCACCCATGACAATAGAAGCCTTTTGACTTGACCCAAAGAACAACGAACCCTTAGAAGGCGACAAGAAACAGAACATGGACTCCGAAAAAGAACTCCATGACACCGAACACGCTGTTTCCCATGATCATCAATCAATGCTTTTGGACCGGCTTCAAAACATGAATCAGAAGCACCAACATCCGAAAGAGACCAGTCCTTTTCTCATCATGGACCCATTCAATCCTTCAGTCGGGGACTCCATGACGTTTGACTTGAGCAATGATGGAGAAAGGAAATCGATAAACGGAGAATTCAAAAACCTAAACGAATTCAGTGGATAATCATCGAATTTGTTTCGTCCACACTAATCGTGATAGAACCCTATGATCATACCAAAGTGATAAAAGAATTAGGCCATTTCTCTGTCATCATCTCAGCAAGTAAAAGAAAACATGATATTAAAATTCCTCTAATGGTTTGGTGAATTCCCTTAACATCAACTCTTTTGAACTTGGAAAATAGCGAGCATTCTCGTGGTTCGTTTTAGTTTGAATCACCAACAATCCCTGCCAATAGTGGTTTGGCACGATTTTATCGTTCCTGAATCACCAAATTCAGCGTTTGATTTTTTTTGAAGAACTCCACGCCAATGCCTTATACGCTTCTAGAATGCCATGATTTCTGTGGAGACATAAACCAAAGGCTTATTCTACGGCACTTGCTACCATTAAAATCCGATTGAAAAATGGGATCGGCGATGAGAGTAATAATACGAAAGTCAAATGAAATGTAAAAGGTACCGATCCCAAAGCAAATGTAATATATTCATTGACTTTTGAATACCCTTCCCCATTTGATCGTTTTAACAAAATCCCTTTTCTTTCATCCATTGATCATTGAATATTTTATTGACATATCGGCTGCCCGAATCATGAAAAAGAGTGACGATAACATCCGATTTTTTGAATTGATCTTTTAACTGGATTAATCCTGCCATGGCCGCGCCACTAGAATTTCCAACCCAAATACCTTCTTTTCTAGCCAACTCACGCGTATAAAGAGCCGCATCTTTATCGGTGACTTGTTCAATGTGATCGATAAGAGAAAAATCAACATTGGCTGGAATAACATCTTCGCCAATTCCTTCGGTGATATAGGGTTTGGCTTCATTTAAATCATATTCCCCTGTTTCAAAATACTTTTTAAAAACGGATCCATAAGGATCCACCCCAATGATTTTAACACTTGGTTTGTTTTCTTTGAGATATTTAGCAATGCCAGAAATGGTCCCTCCCGTACCTATTCCAACAATAAAATGGGTGATTTTGCCATCGGTCTGTTTCCATATTTCAGGTCCCGTTTGTTCATAATGCGTTTGTCGATTGGATAAATTATCGTACTGATTGGGGTACCATGCATTTTCTATTTCTTGAGACAATCGCTGGGCAACACTATAATACGATTGAGGATCTTCTGGAAGCACATCCGTCGGACAAACCACGACTTGAGCCCCCAAAGCTTTTAATGAATCTAGTTTTTGCTGAGATTGTTTATCGTTGGTTACACAGATGAGCTGATAGCCTTTGATAATGGCTGCTAAAGCAAGCCCCATACCCGTATTACCTGAGGTTCCCTCTACAATGGTCGCGCCAGGTTTTAATAGCTTTTTTTGTTCCGCATCTTCAATCATTTTCAGTCCAATTCGATCTTTGGCTGAGTTTCCTGGGTTAAAGGTTTCTAATTTGGCTAACAATAATCCTGGGACCCCTCTGACGATTTGATTGAGTTTTACCAATGGGGTATTTCCTATGGTCTGAAGAATGTTTTCTGCGTAATTCATATCTCAAGAACAAAATTAAATCTAATGGATCGTCCAATCATCCTTTCTGAAAAATCCTTTTATTGACGCTTTCAATGTTTCTTTTGAACAGAACATATGAAAATCAGTTGTGTCATCAATCAATAGGTTCAGTCCACTTGGTGCCCTCCATCATCATAAGAAAAAGACGTTTTGAAGCATAAAAACACAATGCAAAAAGTTGATTTCAAACGATTGATAACACTAAAGCATTGTCTATTTTCCAAGAAAAATTCTGACATCAAACTGTTTTTTGCCAGTTCAACTAATTCGTGACCAATTGCTCGAGTCAAAAGATTGACCGTTAAGAACACGAATTCAAAAACTGGTATTTATCATTTTCAAAACGTATTAAGACCAAAAAGATACGATGCGATTATACCAATTTTCAACTTTAAAGAAACAAATCCATCTTTATTTTAGTCTTTTTGTGTTGGGCACACTTCCAATGTGTGTTATGGCATCTCCCTCCTCGGAGTTTCTGAATCGATTCCGTTCAGAAGCCCCTAGCCTAAGAAAACATCCTCTCCAAGTTCAATTCACCGTGACTGGTCATGTAACCGACCCCAACTCGGTGCCATTACCTGGCGTCAATGTGATTATAAAAGGAACCAATCAGGGAACACAAACTGATTTCGATGGCCATTACACCATCATCGCTAATCAAGGAGACATTTTAGTGTTTTCATACATCGGCATGATCCCTCAAGAGATGACTGTCAACGGGGACTCGATCGATGTGACACTGGAAGAAGACTTGGCTTTATTAGATGAGATTGTTGTCGTTGGGTTTGGAACTCAGAAAAGAGATGCTGTTGTTGGAGCCGTCTCATCGATAAAACCTTCCGAATTAAAAATACCCTCAAGTAATTTGACCGCTTCTTTGGCTGGACGGTTATCTGGTGTGATATCCTATCAAACCAGTGGAGAGCCTGGGGCCGACAATGCACAATTCTTTGTCCGAGGGGTGGCATCGTTCAATAATCAAAATAGCCCCCTCATTCTCATCGATGGCGTTGAGCTCACGACTGATGATTTGGCCAGGCTACAACCGGATGATATTGCTGAGTTTTCCATACTCAAAGACCCGACAACGACCGCTATCTATGGGGCACGGGGAGCTAATGGAATTATATTGGTGACCACCAAGATGGGTTTAAATTCTAAACCGATAGTTAGCCTAAGAATTGAAAACTCATTGAGCGCTCCCGTATCACTAATCAAATTGGCGGATCCCGTCACTCATATGATATTACAAAATGAGGCCGAAAGGACAAGAGGTCGGTTTCCCACATTTACAGAAGAAAAAATTGCCGGAACCCGAAGAGGCGGCAATCCCAATATCTATCCTGCGGTGGATTGGTACGACGAGCTTTTCAACGATTTTTCTTTGACACAACGAGTTAATCTGAATGTTCGTGGTGGAGGAGAGAAATTACGGTACTATATTGCTGGAGCTTATAGTAAAGACAATGGTATTTTGCAAGTAGAGAAAACCAATAACTTCACGAATAACATTGATTTAAGGCGATATTTATTAAGGTCGAACATCAATATTGACTTATTTAGTGCTACGGAATTGATCGTCAGACTTCATACGACCGTAGATAATTACTTGGGGCCTTTACAAGGCGGTAATGCCATCTATAATGCTGCCGTGAGAACAAGTCCTGTAAGATTCCCTGCTGTTTATGACCCCGATTCCTCTTTAGAAAATGTACCTCACATCACTTTTGGAAATGATTTCGGTCCTCGATTTGGTAATCAAGAGAATGGAGCCGCCTGGTTCAACCCCTATGCGGAGTTGCAAAGAGGCTATAGAGACTACAGTAGACAACTTTCTTTAGTACAGTTTGAAATAAAGCAAGGGTTGAGTTCTATCCTACAAGGTCTCCGTGGACGCTTTCTTGGAAATATTAATACCACCTCATATTATGAAAACAGACGGGCATACAACCCTTTTTTCTATAGGCTTCAATTAGCAAATGCAGCGACAGGAGAATATACTTTAGAAAGAACAGCCGAAGGGGATGAAGCATTAAAGTTTCGATCAGGACGAGAAGTCAACAATACCGTTTTATACCTTGAGACCGTTTTAGATTACGCCAATACATTCAATGATAAACACGAAGTAGCTAGTTTATTAGTATTTACGGCTAGAGAATTTAAACAATCGAACGCTGCAAATTTGCAATTATCACTACCTAGTCGTAATGTTAGTTTATCCGGAAGGTATAGTTATAGTTACGATAATCGGTATTTTGCCGAGTTTAACTTCGGCTATAACGGTTCTGAAAGATTTGCAAAAAACAATCGTTTTGGCTTCTTTCCATCATTCGGATTGGGATGGTTGGTCTCAAACGAGGCTTTTTTTAATTCAACCATCGTTAATCGCTTAAAATTACGAGCATCTTATGGTTGGGTAGGTAATGATCGAATTGGTGATTCACGTAGGGATCGTTTTTTCTATTTATCTGAAGTCAATACTAGTCACCCCGGGCGAGGCACCAATTTTGGTTCAAACTTCAACACGCGCCTTCCAGGGGTCAGTATCAGTCGATATGAAAATACTCAAGTCACATGGGAAACTTCACGAAAAATTAATTTAGGGATTGATCTCGACCTATTCAAACGTGCTATTCAGTTTCGAGCCGATGTGTTTGAAGATTATCGTTCAAACATTCTCCAAGTCAGGACTGATATCCCATCAACTTTAGGACTACAAGCAACGCCTAAAACGAATGTAGGAGAGGTTTTGGCCAGGGGAATGGATACATCAATCGACGTCAATCAATCTTTTGGTCCTCATTTTTGGGTTACTTGTCGAGGCGTATTTGTTTATACCGATAATGAGTATAAAGTTTTTGAAGAACCGAATTATGCGGCATTAAATTCACCCAATCGGTCTTTTTTGGGGAAAAATGTCAAGGTACAACACGGTTTAATAGCGGAACGACTGTTTGTTGATGATGCTGAAGCTATCAATGCGGCGAGGCAGTTTGGAATTCCTGGCATCGATTATGGCGGTGGTGATATCAAATACAAAGACATGAATCAAGACGGAGCTATTACTGATTTAGATCGAGTTCCTATCGGAAAACCAACGGTACCAAAAGTGACTTATGGATTTGGATTTTCAATTGGTTTCAAAAGGCTTGATTTGAGTATGTTTTTTCAAGGTTTAGCGGGAATATCATTTTATATCAATCCCACCTCAACAGGCCCCTTTATCAATTCTCTCAAGAGAGGTCAAACCTACAAACTTTCTGGTTTTGAACAACGTGGATCCTTGTCAGAAAATGGGTTATTAAAGGCCTATGCAGATAACCATTGGAGCGAGGATAATAAAAATGTCTTTGCTCTTTGGCCAAGACTTTCCACAACGGTCATCAGTAATAACCATCGATTGAGTACCTGGTGGTTAAGGGATGGCTCTTTTTTGAGATTAAAACAAGTAGAGGTCGGGTTCACGCTCATTGACGGATCGCTAAAAGAGGGTGGCTTGATTTCTAAACTGCGATTGTATGCTACTGGGACCAACCTTCTAAAGTGGAGCAAGTTTAAATTATGGGATCCTGAGTTAGCCGGTAACGGTTTGAATTATCCTCTTCAGCGAGTGATCAACTTTGGAGCATATATTTCATTCTAAATTCAGAGATCATATGAAACCCTTTTCCATGAAACATACCATTGTCGTTGCCTTACTATTCACATATGGATGTTCCAAGTTTGTTGATGTCGTTCCAGATAACGTCGCAGAAATCGAAGATGCTTTTGAAACAAGAAACAATGCAGAACGATTTTTAGCGACCTTATATGGGTATTTACCTAGATTCGCATCCATCAATAACCCGGCCCTTCTGGGTGGAGATGAAGTATTGGTTCAGGCCAACAGAACCGAATATTGGGCGGCCCGAAGGATGGCTTTAGGCGCACAGAGTGCCGGAAATACGCTCTTGAATTTTTGGTCCGGGGGGAACGGTGGTCGAAACCTTTTCATTGCTTTGAGAGATTGCAATATTTTTCTAGAGAATGTATCAGTTCCTTTTGATATTACTGATGAAGAAATTGACTTATGGACAGGTGAAGCCTTGTTTCTAAAAGCATTTTATCACTTTTATTTAATGCGTATGTATGGTCCCATACCAATTATTAAGGAAAATATACCGATTGAAGCCGATGTCAACGAAGTAAGAGTATCAAGGGATTCTGTTGATGATGTTGTGCGTTATATCATTGACCTCCTTGATCAAGCCATCGAGCTTCTTCCTGATGGGATAGAAAATGAGGTGCGTGATTTAGGAAAGCCGACTAAAGAAATCGCATTAGCTTTTAAATCCCGAGTTTTGGTGACGGCGGCCAGTCCTTTGTTCAATGGTAATACAGATTATAGTGATTTTGTGGATCAAGAAGGGAACCATCTGATGAACCAAACTTATGATCCAAACAAATGGGTCATGGCCGCTGAAGCATGCCGAGAAGCTATAGAAACCGCTCATAAAAACGGACGAAAATTATTTGAGTTTGTGCCAAGAGGATCAGAGTCTTTTTCTGAAAGAACGATTAAAAAGTTAAGTATTCGAGGAGCTGTCAGTTCCGAGTGGCTATTTAACGATGAATTGATCTGGGGAAGTTCTGCTAGTCCTGTCACTCTGTTACAAAATTGGGCTCAAGGGCGACTCCCCAACAATATTCAAGTCGAAAATAGACAAAGTGTTCAAGGCTGGTGGGCTCCAACCATGCGCATCGCTGAAATGTTTTACTCTGAAAATGGGGTTCCTTTAAAAGAGGACACTTCCTACAACTACGAAGATCGCTTCAACGTCAGTACGGTAGGGCCTGAACATATACACTATGTTGTAGAGGGATATGAAACAGCTAATTTACATTTGAATAGAGAGCCTCGATTTTATGCTTCTATTGGGTTTGATGGTGGTGTTTGGGAAGGACATGGCATTAATAATGATAAAGATGGTAGTGGCCTTTTTATTAGGGCAAAATTTTTAGAAACCGCCGGGTTATTAGATGTGAATTCCTTTTCGCTGAGTGGGTTTTTTGCAAAAAAGTTAGTCAACTATCGTAACGTCCAAGCCACCAACGTTAATTCATATGCTAGAATAACATATCCCTTTCCTTTGTTTCGCTTAGCCGATCTGTATTTACTCTATGCAGAAGCTTTAAATGAATCTCAAGGTCCACAAGCAGCATACCCATGGATTGACTTGGTTCGAAAGCGTGCCGGGCTTGAGGGGGTTGTCGATGCCTGGTCTAACTATTCCAACAAACCAAGCAAACCGTCCACGAAGGATGGTTTACGGGAGATTATCCATCACGAGCGCTTGATCGAGCTAGTTTTTGAGGGACACCGATTTTGGGATTTGAGACGTTGGAAAAAAGCACTGACCGTCGCATCTGGTACCGCTCGTGGATGGAATATACAAGGGAGAACCACAGAATCATTCTATACTGTCGTTGATAACGGCATATTCTATTTTCAGTTAAAAAACTACTTCTGGCCCATTGCTGAAAGAGACATTGTTAGAAACCCTAACCTAATACAAAATCCCTTTTGGTAGAATTCACTTCAACAACTCTTTCCCATGATTCAATCTAAAAGTTTAAGCGTCCTTCTTTGTATTCTCATTATTTTTTCTTGTGCCGAAGAAAGCCATGGTCCCTTAATCGCAGATGATGTTGCGCCAGGGATTGTCACGGGCGTGGTGGTGGAAAATCTACCAGGGGGAGCCAAAATAACCTTTGAATTACCCAATGATAAGGATATCCTCATGATGGAGGCCACTTTTAAAAGAGAGGATGGTTCTGCAGCCACATCGAGAACCTCCCCCTATCATAACTTTGTCATCATCGAGGGTTTGCGGATACAATCGACTCAAGATGTGGAGCTGGTTGTCGTTGACCGAAGTGATAATCGCTCAGAGGTCGTTAACGTTTCGATAAACCCTTTAGAATCCCCCATCGATCAACTTTTCAGAAGTGCTGAATTAGTGGCGGATTTTGGAGGGGTCAGGCTGAATTATTTGAATGAATTCGATGCCAGAGCGGAGGTATTACTTTATACCAAAAATGATGAAGGTTGGGAATACAATCAATCCGCTTTTATTACCGATGGACAGTTCACTTTTCATACCTATAGAACTTTTGACCCGACAGAAACCGATTTTGGCATTTCAATTATCGACAGATTCAACAATATTACAGAAGTTAAAGAATTTACTTTAACGCCGCTGTTTGAAGAGGAGATATCTAAAAACACATGGGCAGATCCCGGTTTGTTAACCGGCGACGAGGGACCTGCTTTTGGTTGGGTGAAACCCAGACTTTGGGATGATGTCATCAGTGACGGAAATGGGCACTTGACCAGTAAAGCGGCAGATGGTTTTATTGTTCCGCCCTATACTTCAGAATTCCATATGTTTACTTTGGACTTAGGTATAGTGGCTAAACTGAGTCGTTTCAAGTTTTGGCAGAGACAGCGAAGCCCATGGATCTGGGCCAATGGAAATCCTAGGGTTTTCGACTTATGGGGAGCCATTGAAGTTCCCAAGGATAATGGCGCTTCCATGGAAGTAGGATGGGTGAAGCTCTTTGAAGATGAGGAAGTCATAAAACCTTCTGGAGAGCCCATTGGCACCAATACAGCCGAGGACATTGCCCTTGCTCGAAAAGGGCATGAGTTTTCGTTGCCATTGGATGCCCCTCCCGTTAGATACATTCGTTTTGTTCAAAAATCCAATTGGTTGGGATCTCAATTTGTCCACATTTCTGAAATGAGTTTTTGGGGGCAAATACAACAAAAGCAAGACTCCCTTTTGACTCCCTGATCATTCAAAAACTTTAACTCCCATGTTATTTAAATTAATGACCATGCTCAAAATACAGAGTTTGATGCTGATAGGTGCCCTTTTTTTCTGTTGCCAAACCTCTCAAGAAACTTACCAAGATTTTATTTCAGAAGAAATTATTTATATCGGTAACCCTGAAGAGGTGATCATTGGACACGGCTATGAAAAACTTCGATTTTTGATCGTAATCAATGCGGATCCTAAGATCAAAAAAGGGTTCATATCATCAAAAAATGGAAACTTTACAAGAGAATTCGATGTCGTGAGAAAAAACTCAGGAATCGATACCATTAGCGTTGATGCGGATATTCCTGAAGGGGAATATACCTTTGAAATCCTTCTAAGTGATGACGTCGGTAATCAGTCGATTGGTTACGAAGTAGGTTCTGTTGTTTACGGACCAAGATACCAATCAACTTTGTTAAACCGATTAACAACCATCCGTACATTCGCCACTAAAGCGGTGTTTCAGTGGAATCCACCAACGGAAGGTAGTCTAAGTACCGTCTTGACATATGAAGATGCTTCGGGAGTCATCCAGGAAGTGCGTATCGACAACAATGAAAATGAAACGGTCGTTTCAGATTTTAGATTGGGAGGTATGGTCAGCATCGCCACGACCTATGAACCTTCCGAAACCTCTCTTGAGGGCTTTCATGCGGTTCCATTTGAAACCGCTTTTCCTGAAGACTTTGAAATGGATAAAAGCATCATTGTTCCAATTCCTTTAAATTTTGATGCCGATGATGGTGATTTGTCCGCCGGTAGAGGCCTTGCCGTTTTATTTGATGGAAAGGCCGATAGCGCTCCTAATCAATACAGCGCCACCAGTGAGGCAGCTCCAAGTGCTTACCCCTTTGTGATGACTTTCGATGTGGGTTTTGATTCCAAACCGACGGCCATTAGAGTCGATCCAAGAACCGATTGTTGTAGCGATAGAGCCCCCTCAACCTTTCAAGTATGGGGTTACACTGGACCGGATATCAACAACGCCCATACGGTCGATATCAAAACAACTGAATTGGTCGATTGGGAAGCGGATGCTGTCGCCAAAGGATGGATCAAATTATTGGACCACAAGACGACCAATTCGATTCCAAAGACGGACATAACGGCTATAGGTGATGATCGATATCGGTATCTCCGCTTTGTTGCTTTAGCTTCTCAAATTGCGAAGCCTCAAGCGGATTGGTTCCAACCTAATTTTACGGAATTAACCTTTTGGTCCCAATAATCCACTTCAGAAAATCTTTTTTTGCCGATATTTCCTTAAAACATAACATCCTGTTGCATGATTCATCTTTTTGAACCAAAACTCGTGACACCACATTTTTTATGTATCAAAACATCAACATTTTATCCTTGTGGAGAGAAGTTCCGTTCTTTCGAAAAAATGAATCAGTAGGCGATCTCATGTAGCACCAGCGATTCGAACATGATTGGGGACAAAGGCTCATTTCATCCATTGATTGGACCATGCCACTTCAGGTCACTCGGAGCGTTTTTGCTGGAGCGATACGCATCACCATGAATGTCGGGAACCAAAGCAATAGCGCACAAACCACTAAAAACAGAGTATTGACACCCAAAACTTGCCATAGTGTCAGATGTACAGGAGCACTTGAAACAAAATAGGTTTCCGGGTTTAACCGAATCCATGACCATTGTTTTTGAGTCAAATAAAACAACAATGCCAGTGCATTTCCAACCAATAATCCACGAAACATCACCAAAACACCATTGATTAAGAAGATTCGCTGAATCAAGTAATTGGTTCCTCCCAAGGCTTTCAACAGTCCGATCATCGCTGTTCTTTCAAAAACCAAGGCTAATAAAGCCGTTGACATATTCATCACCCCCACAATAATCATGATCATCAAAATGATTAAAATATTGAAATCAAATAAAGAAATCCATTGAAAAATCAGTCCATAACGAGACAATAGAGACACTGTCGTCATCTCTATAGGCAATTCTTGATATAACTTTTGAGCAATAGCATCGGCTTGAGAAAAGTCATCAATGAGAATCTGATAACCCCCAATTTCATTTTCTGCCCATCGATTAATTGCTTGAATATGTCCGATACCTCCCATAATGAGATGATTGTCGATTTCTGGAAATCCCGAATTATAGATTCCGCTAATGGTGAATTTTCTTCGATTAGGATATTGCTGAAGCTGATGGCTTATAAAGACCGCATCAACTTGATCTTGAAGATTTAATTGCAGTCTCGAAGCAATTTTTTGTGAAATCAATATTTCATTGGAATGATGATTTTTCAAACTAGGAAAGTCCCCTTTGACTAGAAAATCATTCAATAAACTCCAATTATAGGTGCTATCGACACCTTTGAGGATTACTCCTTCAAAGTCTTCTGCTGTTTTGAGCATCCCAGATATTGCCGCATAAGGATGAAATTCGGTGATTTCTTTTTGTGAATCCAAGTATTGTCTTACTGAAACCTGATTGGTTAGTGGAATCGTAGAAATGCTCTGTTCCTCATTTTCAATGTGTCCAACCGTCAAGTGGCCATTGAATGCCACTACTTTCTGTTGAATTTCTTTTTGCATTCCCTTTCCAGTGGCAATGGCAATCAAAATCATCATCATCCCTATTGCCACAGCAATAGTTGCTATCGTAACTATTTTATTTGATACATTACCTTTGTTCCCACCATGTTGACGCATTCTTTTGGCAACAAACAACACCAAATCAAAGTGACGAAACATGCGTAATCTGTTTTTCAAGCAATTGAAATTTTATCTCATTGTGAAGGCTATTGATTCATGAAGGATTCCCCAAAATGAGTTTTTTCAAAATTACATTATTGCTTTTTTTATCTCTTGTAGCTTGTGCGACCCAAAAGGAAGGGGCCCATTCCCTTCCTATAAAACCAGGAGCTGAAAACCTTGGTTTCTATCTCCAGGATATCAAAGACAGAGACGTTGGTCTTGTTGCCAACCAAAGCAGCATCATTAATCATGATGGTGATTTTGTGCATCTAGTCGATACGCTCCAGACACTCGGTGTTTCATTGGTCAGGGTTTTCGCTCCTGAACATGGCTTTAGAGGGATTGCTGATGCTGGTGAAAAAATTGAAAATCAAATCGATTCAAAAAGTGGTTTGCCTATTTATTCTCTATACGGACAAAATTACAAGCCATCTACCGAATCATTAGAAGGCATCGAGGTGATGTTATTTGATTTACAAGATGTGGGGGCTCGATTTTATACCTATTTATCAACACTTCACTATGTGATGGAAGCATGTGCTGAAAATCAGATTCCTCTCATTGTATTAGATCGTCCCAATCCAAATATTCATCTAGTTGATGGCCCAGTTTTGGATTTGATGCATTCGAGTTTTGTGGGAATGCATCCTGTCCCCATTAGTTATGGGATGACCATCGGTGAATATGCGCAAATGATCAATGGACAACGTTGGTTAAACAATGAAATCCAAACGGATTTAACCATTGTTCCTATAAAACATTACACTAGGAGCAGCGAATATGCCCCTCCCATCAAGCCTTCTCCCAATTTGCCAAATCTTCAATCGATTTATCTCTATCCAAGTCTCTGTTTACTAGAGCCTACCGTCATCAGTGTTGGAAGAGGAACGAGTCAACAATTTCAAGTCTTTGGTCATCCCCAGCTATGGATTCGAGATTATTCGTTTACTCCCGAACCCAATCTAGGCGCTAAAAACCCAAAACATAAAGGACAACTTTGTTTTGGTAAAGATCTTTCAGATTCTCCCAAACCAAGTCGAATTGAACTTGAATGGCTTGTTGATGCTTATGCTTATTTTCCGAATAAAGAGGCTTTCTTTTTAAGTGGCTTTAATCGAATCGCAGGAAATGAACTGCTTCAAATTCAGATTAAAAATGGTTACAATGCAGAACAAATTCGGAATTCTTGGAAAAAAGATCTCGAAGCTTTTGACAAAATCAGATCGCTTTATTTGATTTATCCCGATAACTAAGGAATCTCCAAGTACTTATGGATCTGAAGGGAGACCATCCATTGGGGATTTTCTTTAATAAAATCCACAATCAATGGCATCATCAGACTTCTTTTGCTCCATTCGGGCTGTAAAAACAACAAACATCCTGAAGATACTTTCTTGCTTTGCTTTACTGCAAAATGAAAATCTGATTGATTATAAACAATCACTTTGAGTTCATTGGCTAGACGATATGCTTTGGGCACGGGTAATTTTCTTCTTTTTGGAGACAAGCAAAACCAGTCCCAACTTCCACTGATTGAATAGGCTCCTGAGGTTTCTATGTGGATCTTGATCCCTCTTGATTTCAGTGCTTGAGTCAGTGGATTCAAGTTCCACATGAGGGGCTCCCCACCAGTTACCACGACTCGTTTCGAGTTTTCAGGTATGGATTTGATGATTTGTCTGATGGGGGTGGGATGGTGCTCTGAGGCATCCCAACTTTCTTTGACATCACACCAATGACATCCCACATCACATCCACCCAATCGAATAAAATATGCTGCTTTTCCCTGATGATATCCTTCTCCCTGGATGGTTTGAAAAGCTTCCATCAAAGGAAGTATCTGTCCTGATTTATAAGATTCGATGAACTTGGATTGTTGGTTTTCTTGTGCCTCGATTAGACTGGAACTGAAGAATTATATTTGGCATAAAATTACACTCATGGCCGTTTTATCTCCTTTTCATTTGGCTATTCCAGTCAATGATTTAGAAAAATGCAAATCGTTTTATCAAAACACCTTGAATTGTACTCCAGGAAGAAGTTCGAATCAGTGGGCGGATTTCAACTTTTTTGGCCATCAGTTGGTCCTGCACTATGATGCCAATCATCAGCCGAAACTCCACCATAATGAAGTTGATGGACATGCCGTGCCCGTGCCTCATTTTGGTGTTGTTTTGCTCTGGGAAGATTTCAACATATTTGCAATTCATCTCAAAGAATCAAGCATCCAATTCATTATCGAACCCTATGTTCGATTCAAGGGGCTCAAAGGAGAACAGCGCACCATGTTTTTTTATGACCCATCGGGAAATGCCTTAGAGTTTAAGTCATTTAAGAATCTAGATCAACTTTTTGTGGCCTAAATCAGATCTCTTTCTTTTGAATCTACATGAATGAGACAACCAACTTTTTAATTCATGGGGTATTTCCCATTCCATTGCCAACCATCGAGACCGAAACTAATCGATTCCTAGCCTCCAGTGGTCTCAATTCCAGCTCCCCAAGTTCAAGATTTCGAGCTGGGGCTAGAAAATGTAACAACTGTTACCACCCCAAATCATCCGTTCTTCGTCGGTCAGAAAATCCATTGGCAGAGACATCGATGGTTTCTAAATAGCGCTCATTAAATAATCTGTCTATTTAAATCGGGGCGATGGCTTGTGTCGGCTCTTTCCCTCAGCCACGTGTTTCATTGATGAT
>JAPORT010000011.1:16116-26190 GCA_026710085.1 Flavobacteriaceae bacterium
AGCAACAATCCTGCCGGTGGAAATCAACAAAAAACATCTGAATTACCAAGCGTTCATCCATCTGACCCTTTTATTCCGATTAACGATTGCATAAACATGCGTTTTATGCGATCACTAGATCATCGAACATGGCTGCTTTAAAAATCCTTTGAAGCAAACGAAACAAAGGGATTTATTTTATTAGCGTCTGTTTCCCTTTTCTTTGACATGCCAACAAAGTGTTTTTTAGCAGCATGGCAATGGTCATAGGGCCCACACCTCCAGGGACAGGAGTGATGGCTTTGGCTTTTTTTGAAACCGATTCAAACGCTACATCACCCTTCAGAACATATCCTCTTTTTGCCTTTGAGTCAGAAACTCTAGTAATACCGACATCAATGATCACGACCCCCTCTTGAACCATTTCTGCTTTTAAAAACTCAGGCTTCCCCAAAGCAGTGATGATGATATCGGCTGTTTTGGTTAATTCCTCGAGATTTTTTGTTCGACTGTGAGCAAGAGTCACCGTGGCGTTGGCATATTTTTTTTTCTGACTCATCAAAATACTAATGGGTCTGCCCACAATATGACTTCTTCCAATAACCACACAATGTTTTGAAGCTACTTCAATTTGATAGCGCTCCAAAAGTTCCATAATTCCGTAGGGAGTCGCTGAAATAAACGTAGGCATTTCAAGAGCCATCTTTCCAAAATTATATGGATGAAATCCATCAACATCTTTATCCGGATTGACTTTCATCAGCACCTTTTCTTCATCAATGTGTTTTGGAAGGGGCAATTGAACAATATATCCATCGATATCGTTGTCTTGATTTAACTGATCGATGACGTGAAAGAGTTCGTTTTGAGATACCGTTTTCTGCTTGGTAATCAAGGTGGATTTAAAACCAACTTTTTGACAAGCGATGACCTTACTGTTGACGTAAGTTTGACTCGCCCCATCATCGCCGACCAAAACGGCTGCTAGATGAGGTGTTTTCAAACCCTCTCGTTTTCTTTTTTCCACTTTCCATTTGATTTCTTCTTTGATGGTTTGAGAAATCTTTTTCCCATCGATTATTATCATACCGTTTTAAATCTTCATTTTAGAAAGCATTTTGGCCTTTCCACCAAAACCCATTTTCATGATTTTGCTCAGCTGATGATGCGTTTTGAGTAATTGATGGACACTTGAAATATTTCTACCAGAGCCTTTGGCAATTCGGATTTTGCGACTGTGATTGATGATTTTAGGATTTTTTCTCTCCAAGGGAGTCATCGAATCATAGATGTATTTCATTTCTGAAATGAATTGATTGGCTTGCTCTTCTTTCGCATGATTAGCAAATTGACTTGGAAGCATATGACTCATGCCTTGAAGACCACCCATTTTATTAAATCCTTGTAGTTGTATCATCAAGTCATTTAGGTCAAATTGATTTTTAGAAGCCTTTTTTAGAATTTTTTCAGCTTGTTTTTGATCAAAAGCCTCTTTAGACTTTTCAACCAACGTGACAATATCTCCCATTCCCAATATTCGTTTGGCCATTCGCTCAGGATGAAAGGCTTCGATATCCTCTAGTTTTTCGCCTGTTCCAACGTATATGATGGGTTTTTGAAGGGTTGTCATGACCGACAAAGCAGCTCCTCCTCTTGCATCCGAATCTATTTTGCTTAAAATCACACCATCAAAATGGATGTGATGGTGGAATAATTTGGCGGTATTGACGGCATCTTGTCCCATCATGGCATCCAAAACAAATAACGTTTGGGTAGGCTGTACTTGGCTTTTGATTCGGATTAATTCATCCATCATTTTCTGGTCGATTCCCAAACGTCCTGCGGTATCAATGATGATGGCGTTGTTTCCATTTGCTCTTGCCTTAGAGAGTGATCGTCGAGCAATTTTTTCAGGATTTTTTAAATCTTGACTCGCATAAAAATCGACTTGTGCTTTTTGGGATAATATTTCCAATTGCTCTATGGCAGCTGGTCGATACACATCGCAAGCCACAAGTAAAGGTTTTTTTTGATGCTTTTGCTTTAATTCTTTAGCTAGTTTACTGGCGATCGTGGTTTTTCCAGTTCCTTGAAGCCCTACCAATAAAATAATCAGCGGATTTGACTGAAACGGAAGAGACTGGTTGTTGGTCCCCATCAGTTCAGTAAGCTCATCATGGACGATTTTGATAAACAGTTGTTTGGGTTGAAGACTGCTTTGAACCTTTTGACCGATGGCTTTCTTTTTGACACGTTTGATAAAGTCATTAGAAATCTTATAACTCACATCGGCTTCTAATAAGGCCCTTCTGACTTCTTTTAATGTTTGTCCAATGTTGACTTCGGTGATTTTGCCTTGCCCTTTTAAAACATTAAATGCAGTATGGAGCTTATTGGTTAGATTGGTGAACATGCCAAAACTTTGAACGCACAAATTTAAACATCCTGATGCTCCACACTGTATTGAGATGATTTCAAAAAAGAGAACGTCCGATATTGTGATTATAAATTGTATTTTAAGAGCCATGAATTCCAAAGAAATCCCCCTTAAAGCGGCACTGATTCCCATTATAGCACTGATTGCTTTACTATCCTATAATGTTTTTGTTTTTAAATCTGATGCTTTGGGAGGTTCGAATCAATTTATTCTATTGATTGGGGGCGTCATCGCAGCAATTGTTGGATTTTGCTATCAGGTATCTTATAAAACCATGTTGGAAAAAGTTTCTGATGGGATCCAATCTGTTTCTGTTCCCATCTTAATTTTATTATTTGTTGGGGCATTGGCTGGAACTTGGTTGATTAGTGGCATCATTCCAGCAATGGTATACTATGGTTTGCAAATATTACACCCGACCATATTCTTACCTGCTTGCATTATTGTTTGTAGTCTTATCTCCTTAGCTACTGGTAGTTCATGGACCACTTCAGCGACTGTAGGCATTGCTCTTATTGGTATTGGTAATGCACTAGGGATTCCTATGGGAATGACTGCTGGAGCAGTTATTTCTGGGGCTTATTTTGGTGATAAACTATCCCCACTGAGCGATACCACAAATCTTGCCCCTGCCATGGCTGGTTCTGAATTATTTAGCCATATACGGTACATGACTTATACCACCGTTCCTAGCATATTGATGACCCTAATTGTTTTACTCATCATCAGTTTTTCTTTTGACACACAACAAGTCGCCGATACTTCCACCATTACGGCATCCATTTCGGAAAAGTTTAATCTCAATGGATTCTTATTCTTAGTTCCAGCTACGGTTATTTTTTTAATCATTAAAAAAACACCTCCACTTATAGCATTAATGATTGGCACTCTCATGGCGATTGTATTCGCACTGATTTTTCAAAGACCCTTATTGACTGAATTAGTCCCTCAAGGGGTGTTGAATTTTGAAAATGGTTATCGAGTTATTTTAACTGCAATTACTACTGAAACTCAAATACAATCGAATAACATAATGATTAGTGACCTGCTGATCTCCGGTGGGATGCAAGGTATGCTATCAACGATATGGTTGATTTTTTGCGCCATGTTTTTTGGTGGTATTTTGGATGCTATTGGGGCGCTTGCAACCATCAGTAAGGCACTACTCAATTGGGCTAAAAACACATTTCAACTAGTTTTGTCGACAGTCGCCTCTTCTTTAGCCGTCAATATTTCGGCTTCCGATCAATATTTATCCATTGTCATACCCGGAAAGATGTTTGCCAATTCCTACAGAGAAAGAAATTTGGCGCCAGAGAATCTCAGTCGCACATTAGAAGATGGAGGAACCGTCACTTCGGTTCTTATACCATGGAATACCTGTGGAGCATATCAATCAGGAGTCCTGGGCGTGGGGGTTGGAGAATATTTTCTATATGCTATTTTCAATTGGATAAGTCCTTTCATGACTTTAATCTATGCACTTTTCAAAATAAAAATCAGAATGCGAACACATCCTCATTAATCATTCTTTATTTTATAGCCTCTAGTTACATGACCCATCATTGATTCCATCAAAAAAGAGGACAGACCATAACCCAAAACCCTTGATTCAGTCCACTTTGGGGAAGATCATCTTTTTTGATGTCTTTACAAAGCTTTTTTTGCAAACTCATGAACAGTCCACTAAACACCTCGATTGAAAGTCGCTGTTTTCCACCCTTCACTACAAGCAGCACTTTGATCCTCTTTCATCAAGCGATAGCCCTTCGTATTCGACTGTTTTTGACTTGAGAAGTTTTCCTTATTTCCATGGATATTATCTTCACAGCATATGAAACAAAATGATTCAACCCAAACCTTGAATTGAGGTTTCATATGCCAGTTGGAGTGAACCTACAAGTTTAACCCAAACGGTTAATTTCTAAATTTGTCTCTAAATTATAGTTTTAGATATTTAATTTCTGTGAGGCCTCGACAAAACGATCGAATATTAAAATCTCAAAAAAATCGAGAAATCAGAATCATCTTTGGCATTTCTCTCCTTATTGGTTCGGTCTTATTGTTGGTCGCTTGTGCGTCTTTTTTATTTCATTGGAAACAAGACTTTTCATCTCAAGAATTTCTACATGTCCGAACCGTGACAACTCACAATTTATTGAGTAAAGTTGGAGCAAGCGTTTCCCATTTTTTAATCTATGATCTTTTTGGAATCGCTAGTTTTCTTTTTCCTTATCTCTTGTTCTTAACGGGCATTCATTTAATTGCTAATAATAAAGTTTCGAAGCTTTTTTTCATATGGATTAAAGGACTGCTTCGCATTTTATGGTTAAGCGTCTGCTTGGGCTTTTTGCATCATTACAATCCCATGCTGGGAGGAATTGTCGGATATGAAATCAATGATTATCTGATTGATTATGTTGGATTGATTGGATTGATTGGAATCTTATTTTTTATCTTTTTGAGTTTTGCAGTCATTGAATGGAACTATCAACCGGAACTGCAAAAAACAAAACAGGCGGCCATCAAGAAGCCTAAACCTATTTCGAAAAAATCTCCGAAACCAAAACCTTCAAAATCTAAAGGTTCTGGTTTTACTTTAAGAAAAAAGAAGCCTGTCGTCAAGCCCAAAGAAACACAACTTGTCAATGGAGCTTTTGATCCTAGGTCCAAACTCCCTGGTTATGTCATGCCTCCTCATGGTTTACTCAAATCAACTCCAAACATAGGCCGTTCGTATGATCGAGAAGAACTCGAAACCAACATAAGAATCATAAAGCAAACACTTGAAAGTCATAAACTGCAAGTGAAAGTCGCCAAAGCAACGGTTGGTCCCACCGTGACACTTTATGAATTGATTCCCGAAAAAGGAGTTCGTATTGGTGGCATCAAAAATAGAGAACAAGATATTGCACTAGCTCTCTCAGCCATCAGCATTCGCATTATTGCTCCCATTCCAGGCAAAGGAACCGTTGGTATTGAAGTGCCCAATACAAAACGCAGAATGGTTTCCATTAAAAGTGTTTTAGAAGCTCCATCTTTTCAAAAAATAGTTCGTGAGAATTCAATGGGAATGCCCATTTCATTGGGAGAAACCGTTATTGCTAAAAATTTTGAAATAGACTTGGCTCAAATGCCACATCTTTTGGTAGCCGGGGCCACTGGTCAAGGGAAATCTGTTGGTTTGAATACCATCATCATGTCGATTCTATTCACAAAACATCCCCAAGAAGTCAAATTTGTCATGATTGATCCCAAAATGGTTGAATTAAAGATATACAGCAAATTAACCAATCATTTTTTGGCTAAAATGCCTCACGTCATTGAATCCGTTATCACCAATCATCAAGAAGCTAAAGACACGCTTAAATCTCTTTGTCAAGAAATGGATAATCGGTACAATCTATTAAAAAAGGCAAGCTGTCGCAACTTAATGGAATATAATCTTAAAATAAGAAACCGAAGTCTTCCTTCTTCTGATGAACATCGCTTTTTGCCATACATCGTTTTGATTATCGACGAGTTTGCCGATCTCATCATGGCTTCGGGGAAAGAAGTTGAACACTCCATCACGCGCTTGGCACAATTATCTCGAGCCGTGGGGATTCATTTGATTCTAGCAACTCAAAGGCCATCAGTCAATGTCATCACTGGGCTTATTAAAGCTAATTTTCCGGCTCGCATTGCCTTTAAAGTTGTGTCTGCGATGGATTCTAGAACGATTTTAGATCAATCGGGGGCCAATCAATTGATTGGACGCGGTGATATGCTCTTTTCTTTTCAGGCCGAAACCACTAGAATACAATGCGCTTATGTTGCAACTTCAGAAGTAGAGAGTGTGGTTCAATTCATTTCATCTCAAAGAGGAGATTCGCAACCCTATTTATTACCTGAGGTCAAAGAAGAAAATGAAAATGGAGATGGAATGAATCATTCAGGAGCTTTAGATAAACTTTTTAGTGAAGCAGCTGAATTAATCGTTCAATCCCAAAAAGGATCGACATCTCATATCCAAAGAAGACTCTCTCTTGGTTATAATCGGGCAGGTCGCATTATGGATCAGTTAGAGCAAGCTGGTATTGTTGGCCCAGCTCAAGGAAGTAAGCCTAGAAGTGTCCTCATTGGTACCATTGACGAATTGAAAACGCATTTAGAAGATTTAAGCATTGAAGTTTGAGATCATATTCCAGCAATCGTGGATAAGGCACGATTCTATTTTCCTTCTTTCAAAAGAATCCATTTAACTTATGGTTGTCCAAATTAAAAACGTTTTTTTAGGGATTCTATTGGCTTGTGTTGTTGGGCATGCTCAAAAAGAGCAAAGAGCAAATGACTTATTGACTTCATTAATTCAGTACTATAAAGACTTTGACGATATCACAGTACATTTTACATACCAAGAAAAACTAAAAAATTCAGTTTCCATAAACAGCGAGATCACGGGATCTCTGACGATGAAAGACAGTTTATTTATTGTTACCATCCCTGGACTTGAAATGCGTTCCGATGGGATTCATGTCTATACCATTACCCCTGAAATCCAAGAAGTGTATCGCAGTCCCATCAGCGAATCGGAACAAATTCCTTTTCATTTACTAAATCTTTTATCCTATTTACAAAGTCATTTTGAAACTCAATCGGACATCACCGAACATCGTCTGAATCGTAAAATCAATTACATCAAATTGACGCCTCTTGACACTCTCGACTCCATCGAAAGTATTTTATTAGGAATGGATCCCATAACAAATGAGCTATTGACTTTGGTGATCGAAAGTACAGACAATATCAAAACCTCCATGTTTTTTAATCATTATGTCTATAATCAAGGGTTAAGTTCTGACTTTTTTGCTTTCAATCCAAATAAATTTTCAGATTACACCATCATTGAATAAATGAAAATCATCGATCGTTACATCATTTTTTCGTATCTCAAACGGTTGATTGGGGTATTTATCATCTGTATGGTGATTTTCATCATTCAGACTTTTTGGCTTTATATCGATGAATTGGCGGGAAAAGGCTTGGATTTTATGACCATTGCTCGGTTTTTATTTTATTTTTTTCCTCGACTTGTCCCTTTGGTTCTTCCATTATCTGTGATTTTGGCTTCTTTGATGACTTTTGGTTCGTTGGCCGAGCATTCAGAGTTTGTGGCCATGAAATCCAGTGGTGTGGCTTTATGGAGACCGCTCACTGTTTTGGTCATTGTCCATGTTGTGATTGGAATTGGGGCCTTTGTCTTTTCAAATGAAGTGATTCCGTATGGAGAGCGCAAATCTTATGCTTTAAGAAAAAATCTTGCTAAAAAAAAACCTGCTTTAGCTATTCGTGAAGGCATGTTTAATGAAGTAGGGATTTACAATATTAAAGTGGAACGAATGTATGGTCAAAATGATTCGTTTTTAGAAGACATCATCATTCACCAATATCATCCTGAGGGAAAGAATAATTTGGTCATTAAAGCCGATAGCGGTGAATTTAGTGGTCAAACAACTGGAGACAATCTTCAATTGATTCTTTATGATGGAAACCGTTATGAAGATTTGGAACCAGAAGACCAAGAAGCCCGAAGAAGATTTCCTCATACCACAGTGAATTTCGAAAAATACATCATGAATATCGATATTTCTGACATTAATAATATTGACTTGTATCAGCAGGATGAAACATCTAATTACAGAACATACAATATTGATTTATTGAATTTTCACATCGACTCATTAAGAAACGATATCCTTCAACGAGTTTCAAGTCAAGTTATCAATTTGACGGCCACAAGTCCCATTTCTAATATCCAAGAAAAAAATGAACGATCCAATGTCGATACGATCCCCCGCCAAGTTTTAGATTTTGTTGATCCGAATTATTCTTACAATCAGATAAGAGCTGTACAGAGTGCCATGGATGAGTTGCGAAATCATTCTAACATTCTCGATGTGAATCTCAATGAAGTGAATGTCTTAACCCGTTGGTTGAATGCTCATATCATCACACTTCACGATAAGTTTGCTCTGAGTTTTTCTTGTGTTTTTTTGTTTCTAATCGGGGGGTCTCTTGGGGCTATTATTCGTAAAGGGGGAATTGGGCTTCCTTTTGTGTTGTCTATATTTTTGTTTCTGACTTATCATTATATCGGTATGTTTGCTAAAAACGCTGCTGAAGATGGGAGCATTTCACCAATCATTGGGACCTGGCTATCGACTCTTATTGTTGGTTTGTTGGCTTTATTTTTGTCCAACAGAGCTTCATCCGACAAAGAAGTTTTTGATTTGGCCTACTTCTATATCCGATTAAAAAGTGGCTTGATCTATATTCCTTTGTTGGTCGTAAACCTTTCAAAAAAAATGCTTCGCAAATGATTTTCGATGAAATTTCCGATGCCATTCAGGCCATCAAAAATGGGGAAGTTATTGTTGTCGTGGATGATGCTGATCGAGAAAATGAAGGTGATTTTGTTGCTGCAGCCGAGAAAGTCACACCAGAACTGATCAATTTCATGGCCACCTACGGAAGGGGGCTGATTTGTGTGCCACTAAGCCAACAGCGATGTGAAGCATTGCATTTAGAAAAAATGGCCTCCAATAATACGGACCCCATGCAGACTGCTTTTACAGTATCCGTTGATCTCAAAGGGAATGGGGTCACTACTGGCATTTCAGCTGATGATCGCTCGAAAACGATCCAAGCTTTGGTTGATTCTTCGAGTCGTCCTGAAGACTTTGTGATTCCTGGACATGTTTTTCCTTTGATGGCTAAACCTGGAGGGGTTTTACGTCGAACAGGGCATACCGAAGCCGCGATTGATTTTGCAACCTTGGCGGGATTCAAACCTGCTGGTGTGATTGTTGAAATCATGAATCCCGATGGCTCCATGGCCCGAGTGCCTCAGTTAAAAAAAATCGCTCAACAACTTCATCTCAACATTGTATCGATTGAAGATTTGGTCTCCTATCGTATGCAACACGAGCGTCTCATCCATAAAAAGTTGGACACGAAACTCTCCACACATTACGGAGAATTTCGATTACGGGCATACCAACAGACGACCAACGATGTCATTCATTTCGCTTTAACCAAAGGTCAGTGGGAAAGAAGTGAAGCCATTGCCACTCGTATTGAATCTTCAAGAATAAGCAACGACTTGATAACCCAATTGATCAGTGGAAAAGGTTCCAAATTGAATGCTATTTTCAAGGTCATCAACCAACAACAAAAGGGAGCCATTCTATTCATCAGCAAAGAGCAAGATTCTGAAGATCTTTTGTCTCGCTTTATCGAATTGCAAAACATGCAATCTTCGGGAGATCAGCAATCCATACCTCCCATTTCGATGGATGATCGAGATTTTGGTATTGGCGCTCAAATTTTAGGTGATCTCGGAATTGGTCGTCTTCGTGTCATCAGTAATTCGAACCAAAAACAGCGGGTTGGAATTACGGGCTATGGCCTTGAAATCACCGATTATATTCCGTATTGACTTCAATCTTCGATTCTTATTTCAATTGGAAGTCCCTGATCCATACCCCTAAAAATCGTTGAGATTCTCAAAATCCATACCTTTGCATCGGAGAAATGGCAGAGTGGTCGAATGCGGCGGTCTTGAAAACCGTTGAGGGGTCACACCCTCCGGGGGTTCGAATCCCTCTTTCTCCGCA